>DASTYK010000001.1 GCA_035764935.1 Longimicrobiales bacterium
CTGGCCCTGCCCCGGTTTGGTGGACACCAAGCAGTCCCAATCGGCATGTTGGGACAGGAGGTGTCCACATGGGAAAGAAGCGTCGGGCCTATTCGGCGGAGTTCAAGGCTGAAGCGATTCGGTTGATTGAGCAGGGTGAGAAGCCGATTGCGCAGGTGGCCAGAGAGTTGGGGATCCGCGCTGACATGCTGCGGAGTTGGAAGCAGCAGGCCGACGGAAGGGTTGGTTTCACGAAATGTGAAGCTGCGGATTCGGCTGGCCACGTGGAGTCGGAAGAGGTTCGCAGGCTCAAGCGAGAGCTCGAGACCGTCCGCCAGGAGCGGGACTTCTTAAAAAAAGCGGCGGCGTACTTCGCGAAGCAGTCCCCGTGAAGTACGCGTGCATCGCTGCTCATAGACACGAGTTCGCAGTCGCTTTGATGTGCCGGGTGCTGCAGGTGAGTCGATCCGGCTACTACGCCTGGACCGGACGTCCGCTCAGTGCACGCCAGCGACGCGATGAGGAGCTACAGCAGGTGGTGCAGACCGTTCACGCCGAGAGCCGGCAAAGCTACGGCAGTCCGCGGGTTCATCGTGAGCTGAGAGATCGCGGCCTGCGGGTCGGTCGGAAGCGGGTCGCTCGCTTAATGCGATCTCGAGGCCTGCGAGGCAAGCATCACCGGAAGTTCCGCCCGGCGTTTTCGAGCGGCTCGTCGGTGCAGACCGCCGATCTGCTGCAGCGATGCTTTCAGCCGGACTCGATCAGCGACATCGATCGAGTATGGGCCGCTGACATCACATTCCTTCCGACGCGTCAGGGCTGGCTGTATCTGGCCGTCTTGCTGGATCTGGCAAGTCGCGCGGTCGTGGGATGGTCGATGTCCGCCACTATGACGGCCGAGTTGACGTTGAGCGCGCTGGAGATGGCAATTCAGCGTCGACAGCCGGGACCGGGCCTGCTGCACCATTCTGATCGAGGAGTACAATACGGAGCCTCAGAGTACCGAGCCGCCTTGGAGCGGCACGGCATCCGTCGAAGCATGAGCCGACCCCGTAACTGTTGGGACAACGCTGTTGCGGAAAGCTTCTTTGCGACGCTGAAGCGCGAGCTCGTCAGCGGTGCAGACTGGCGCACGCGGGCCGAGGCGAAAGGCGCCGTGTTCACGTACATCGAGACGTGGTACAACCGGAGGCGGCTGCACTCCAGCCTGGGCTATCTAGCACCCGCCTCCTACGAACGTCAGCTGCAACTCAAGAAGCCTGCAGCTTAACCACAGTGTCCACCAAACCGGGGCAACCCCACACTGTGCCCACTGTGGACCCCGTGTGAATAAAACTCGGCGCCCTCCGCGTCTCAGCGGTGAATAACCGACATTGAATCCGTCAGCACCGTAGCACGAGTCGCGGATAGCGCCTCATAGCCGTTTCGAACGATCGATTCGAGAAGCGCATCATCGGACCGGCGTGCAGCGGCGACCAGCGTATCACGCGTGACGACGCCTAGCGGCCGGGACGCAATGAGCACGACCTGCCGCCGATTCGGGACGTGCAGCAGGTGAGCGGCAGCGAAAACGCTGCGGTACGTCGCGAGCATGGATGCGTACGCGTCGTTTGCCGTCCAGAGATTGCTCAGCACGACCCCCGACGGCCGCAGCCGCGAATGCACGACCTCCAGGAACTCGCGCGTGGCGAGGGAGTGGGGGATCGCATCGTCGGAGAACGCGTCGAGCACGATGAGGTCCCAGGATTCAACGGCGGCAGCCTCGATCAAGGCCCGGCCGTCGGCCGTGTGCACGCGCAGCAGGGAATCAGGACGGAAGCCGAAGTGCTCCTGCGCGACGTGCACGATCAGGGGATCGATCTCCACGACGTCGATCGTGGCGCGCGGCAACACCTGGCGGGCATGCATGGGCATGGCGCCGCCGCCAAGACCGACGTACAGGATGTGGGCGTCGGGCGGAACCAGGGCGAGCCCGATGCTGGCGACACGTGTGTAGGGCAGCTCGAGGTGCAGCGGGTCGCCCGGGCGGATCACGCTCTGACGCGCGCGGCCTTCCCCGGTGTAGAGCGTGCGCAACCCGGCGGCGTTCTCCGTCACGCGCACACGGCCGTACTCGCCGACTTCGTCGAAGACGACACGCGGCCGCTGAGACAGCAGCAGAATGAGCACGAGCGCGAACAGGGCTGCGGCAGCCAGCCACAGCCCGTTCGCGCCGCGCTTGCGGCCCGGCTTCGCGAGGCGATCAGCCATCCGCCATGCTCACGCCGCGCTCCGCGTCGTCAGGCGTGAGCCTGCTGCAGCGCATCCACCACCCGGGCAAAGCGATCGAGGGTGTTCTTGCCGCCTTCCAGCGCGCCCACCTGCTCGACCAGCATGTCCCGCTGCTCCTTCGTCGGATGCACCTGGTGCAGCGTCACCTGCGTGCCGCCCTCGATCTCCTCGAACGTCACCGTCGCATGGAATGCGAACGGCTCCCCCTCCCGTGTACCGTGCGCCCACGCCAGCTTCGCGGGACGCTCGACTTCCTGGTACACGATGTAGTTCGGGTAGTCCGTGCCGTCAGGAGCGTGCATCACGTGGCGCCACACACCGCCCGGCCGCACGTCCATGTGTTCCGTGGTCGTGCGGAACCCCTCCGGGCCCCACCAGTTGCTGATGTGATCCACGCTCGTGAAGGCGTCGAACACCAGCTCGCGCGGTGCATTGAATGTGCGGCGCACGATGATCTCGCGATCGTTGCCACGCACCTCGAACGCCGGCCCACCCAGTACTTCGCTACCCTTCATCATCACGTCCCCCTTGCTGCAGTCCCTGAAGGTAATCGTCCAGCCGCTCGAAGCTCCCCGTCCAGAAACGGCGATACTGCTCGACCCAGTCGGAAACCTCGCGCAGCCGCTCCGGGCGCAGCTGCACCGGCCTCCACTGCTGGAACCGCCCTCGCTCGACCAGTCCCGCCCGCTCGAGCACCTTCAGGTGCTTCGACACGGCGGGCAGGCTCATCTCGAACGGAGCCGCCAGCTCGGTAACGGTCGCGACACCCCCGGCGAGCTGCTCCAGGATGGCCCGGCGCGTCGGATCGGCCAGTGCCGCGAAGGTGACGGAGAGTGGGTCTTCGGTCATTGTTTCCCGTATGGTTAATTAACCTGGACGGAAAGTAAGATGGGATTGGGGCGGGGTCAAGAGCTTGTTTTCACCGCCGGGGTGAGGGCGCATAGCGTTCGCACCCAGCAGAGCGAGTCTCACACAGCAAAGCGGTTGGTCACATTGCATGGTGATTCTCACACAGAGGCCACAGCGGCCACAGCGGACACTGCGGGTTCGTTGCACACATGCCATCCATGCCGGCGTGGAAGCATCCGTTTTTTTAAAGCTGTTTCGCGGTCTCCGAACGTGCGCGGCAGCAGGCGAATGCGGGTTGCCGAGACCAGTACAGAAAACTGGACGCGTCCATCCGAACAACGTGCGGTGAGGCGAGCGAGTTCTGTGACCTCGGTGTCCGCTGTGACCTCCGTGTGAAACTGGCCCTGCCATCCCGTGTGAAACTGGCTCTGCGTGAAACTGGCTCTGTCCTCCGTGTGAAACTGGTTCTGCCCTACGAGCTCAGGCCCTCAGCAAAGCCACCTTCTCCGCTCGCGCCACGAGCTTCGGCTCACCGACCCTCTCCGCCCATTCAGGAAATGCCCCGGTCGGACCACGCCAGCGCAGCTCATCGACATCGGCGAACACGGGTGCGTCGGTCCGGAGTGTGGCGAGTGTGACGAACAGGGAAGCGAGCTCGCGGTCGTCCTTCAGCACATCGGCCGGAAACTCAGCGATGGGGCCGTGCCGGTTGAGCAGTCGCGCGGCGGTGCTCGGCCCGATGCCGGCGATGCCGGGAAAGCCGTCGGCGCTGTCGCCGACGAGGGCGAGGTAGTCGGGAATGAGGGAAGGCGGGACGCCGAACTTTTCGCGCACGGCGTTCTCGTCGCGGATCTGGTTGCCGCGGCGGTCGATCTGCACGACGCGTGTGCCCCGCACGCACTGCGCGAGGTCCTTGTCGGGCGTCCAGATGCAGACCTTCTCCACGCGTTCGTCGTCTGCAGCGCGCGCTGCGGCGGACGCGAGGGCGTCGTCTGCCTCCAGCTCGACCATGGGCCACACGACCACGCCCATGGCCGCGAGCGCGTCCTCGAGGGGATGGAACTGGGCGCGTAGTGACCGATCGACGCCTGCGCCCGTCTTGTAACCAGGCCAGAGCTCGTTGCGGAAGGACTCGATGACGTGGTCGGTGGCCACGCCGATGTGGGTCGCATCGTTCTCGAGCATCTGCAGCACGGTGCGCAGGACGCCGAGCACGGCGCCGAAGGGCGGATCGCCGTCCTTGCGGAACCTGCGCAGCCCATAGAAGTGGCGGAACAGCTCGTACGTTCCGTCCAGGAGGTGGATGATCATGCCGCAGTATACAGCGGGAGGGACGATCTGGCGCGGGCGTCCGCTACTTCCTTCGCAGCAGCCGCTACAATGTGCAGGAAATGCGGTGGCGTGCCGTTGCGGGAACCGTTGTAATTCATGGTGAAATCAAGAATTTGCGCGAAAATGGTCCATTCCTGCTGTGGACACTGGCGGACGTGTGTACTTTGGCACCGGTCTCGCGCTGCGCGCGCGGGGTCACACAGCGCCGAATGGCGCGAACAGGTCACAACCCTGCACTGGAGGGAGTAGTATGAAGCGTACCTGGAAACTGCTGACAGTTCCGCTCGTGAGCCTCGTGTTCGTGAACGCGTGTGCGACGAAGGGCGCTCTGCGCAACGTCGAGCAGCGTGTTGCGAACCAGGAGGCGGCACTCGAGCAGGAGCGCAACGAGCGGATGTCGGCCGACCAGCGGCTGGCCGCGGACCTGGCGCAGCTCCGCACGGACCTCGAGACGATGCGCGAGGATTACGATGCTCGCATCGCAGCGGTCGAGAACGGGCTGCAGTTCGTGCTGCCGGTTCACTTCGCGTTCGACGATGCGACGGTGCGTCCGCAGGACTACGAGGCGCTCGATCGTTTCGTTGACGTCGTCAGCAAGCACTACACCGGTGCTGTCGTGACGGTGGAGGGCTTTGCGGATCCGGCGGGCCCGCGTGCGTACAACGAGCAGCTGTCGGAGCGCCGGGCGGATTCGGTGCGTGAGTATCTGCTGCAGCGTGGTATCGCCGCGGACGTGCGCAGCGTCGGCTACGGCGAGGATCGTCTGGTGATCGATGGTGCCGAGAAGGATGACGCGGGTGCCGAGATGAACCGGCGCGTCGTGTTCGTCGTGGAGACGCCGGCACGCGGAGACGCCGTGACGCTGCTGGTCCCGCAGAGCTGACATCGGTGCTCGCCGCGGCAGCGCTGCCGCGGTACGACCCGGATGAAAACGATGCGGGGCAGCGTGATGACGCGCTGCCCTCGTCTTTTCCCGCTTCATCTCCCCTTCGCTACTGTCCGCCCGCCTCGTCCGTATCCTCGTCGAGATCCTCGGCCAGCGCGCCGCGACCGGTGCGGACATACAGCTCACGCAGCAGGCCCCGCGCGCGGCGCGTCATGAAGTTGTCGGTGCCGTACTGCTCGACGTAGCCGGTGTACGCCGTCTGGAGCAGCGGCTCGGCGGCCTCGTACATGCCCGTGCTCATGTAGTGCCGGCCGAGCTCGCGCAGCACGGACAGCAGGAGGTAGTGATCCGGCGGCAGCTGTGCTTCCAGAGACGTGCGCGCGCTCACGAGAAGGCGGCGGGCTTCGGCGAATTCTCCTGTCGCGGTCAGTGCGCTGCCCAGGGCGGAGGCAGTGACGGCAGTGTAGAGATGGTCCTCTCCCATCTGCGCACGCATTGTGGCGAGCGCTTCCCGCAGCATCTCCACGGCCTGGTCGGCAGCGCCGGCCTCGTAGCGGTTGAGGCCGTAGTTGCGCAGCAGCAGCGCGGTGTTGGGATTGTCGCGCCCCAGTGACGCGTCGTGCGCGCGAAGCGATGCCTCGTAGAAGGGAACGGCTGCGTCGAACCGGCCGAGCTCGTCGTACAGTCCGGCGATGTTCTGCAGGTAGATGCCGGTCTCGGGGTGGTGCTCGCCCAGCGTGGCCCGTGCGATCCTCACGGCCTCGTGGTAGATCGGTTCTGCCTCTTCCAGACGGCCGGCGTAATGGATGCTCGAGGCGAGGTTGTTGAGCGTTGCGGCGAGACGCGCATGATTTGCACCGAGGTAGGTGCGCTCGAGGGCGACAGTCTCGGTGAAGACGTCGGCAGCCGCATCGAAGTCGGACGTGGAGTGG
>DASTYK010000002.1 GCA_035764935.1 Longimicrobiales bacterium
CTCGGTGGCCTCGGTCCCGAACCCCATCCAGTGGTTGTCGGCGAACCTGCGCCGAATCCAAGTCGCCCTCACCGCGCCTCCTTCCGCAGCCCCAGCCGCACATCCTCCGCGTTATCCCGCTGCGCCTCGTAGCCGCCGAGGATCGCGGCCACCATGCCGAGTGCCAGGTAGACCACCAGCACGACGACGCAATACAGGAGGACGATCACAGGGCCTCCCCACGCGCCACCGCGCGCATCTCCTCCAGCCACTCCGGCCCCTTCGCCTCGCCCCACGGCTCCGGCCGCAGCACGTTCTTGCTCTCCGCGTACTCGCCCATGCTGCAGCCGTCGCAGTAGTCGAGGGCCGGCACGTCCTCGTTGAAGCCGCGCGGGTTCAGCCGCGTGCGACCACGCTCGACGATCCCGGTATCCTCACAGGCGTCGCAGTCATAGTTCGGCACCCGCTTGCGTCCCGCGCAGTAGGTGCAGGTATGGATGGCGAACATGCGGGGGCCGTCGTCGTGCTCAACGAAGCCGTCGCCGCCGCACAGCGGGCAGTCCTTCTCGCGCACGCCGCGGCCGTTCACCTGCTCACGCAGGTACGCCTCGTATGCTCTCATGCGACCTTCTCCGTGGAAGCGATCGCCTGCTCCAACTCGTCCGCGATCTCGTTCGCCTTGGCGGCCAGCGCCCGCAGTTGCGCGGGGTCGCTCGACCAGACGCTGGTCTGCCCGATCCCGAGCCTGCCGCTCACGTGACCAGTAGGGCTGCTGAAAACGTCGCCCGCGATCTCCGTGTCGGGGTTGAGGCTGATACTGGCCGTGACCCTCACGTCACCTTTCCACATTTGACTCAACCGTCCCTGCGGACTTAGATTGCGGGTGCAGTAGGGCTCCCACTCGCTGCACCCGACCGCCCGGTGTCCGCTCGGACCTGGGCGGTTCGGCTTTTTCGGACTACAGCAACTCGCCACCGGCAGTGCGCAGCCGCACCCCATCCGGCGTTTCGACGCGCCCGCCGCGCAGGTGCTTGTCGATGATGCTGTCCAGCCGACCGGCGAACGCCTCGATGTTCGCGCGCGCCGACTCCACCTGATCGCGCAGGTCGGCGTGCAGGATGCCGCGGGCCATCTCGCGCAGTTCCTCCATCGACGGCAGCGTCTCGCCCCAGCGCGCGAGGATGTAGCGGTGCCTGTCGTTCCATCCGTGCTTGTTGGGGGCGACCATGATTCCGACGAGCACCGGGTCGTCCACGCGCGCGTCCGTCGGGTGCCAGACCTGCAGCTCCCTGAACATGCCGTGTGCGTGCGCCGCCACCTGGAGCACGCGCAGCGGGATCGGGCCACTTGCGTAGTCCTCAAGGCTCGTCACCTGCGGGCACACGACGGCGAACACATTCTGCTCCTCTGCGCTCATGCGCCGGTACGGGCAGCGCACCACCGCCACGTCGTCGCCCGCCTCGCGCTTGCCGAGCAGGGTTTCCTGACCACGCAGGCCCATCTGCTCGATCAGCGCGAGCGCTTCCGGGTCGCTCGTCTGCTCGACGGTCCCGTCACTCAGTGTCTCGTTTACCTCATACGTCTCGACTTCCATGGACTCCCCCTTTGTTGAGCGTGATGGAGTTACCTGACCATCTCCGCGTTGTACGCCATCCACATCGCTTCCCGCTCCTGCTGTCCCTCGAGCATCGCGTTCATCCGTCCCGCAGAGGCCGCCATGCCGCGTACATGGCGACGCATCTGCGGGACGAACCGCGCGTATTCGTCGTGGCGCGCGGGGTCATGGCCGACGTGCTCGTCAGGGAACACGAGGCCGTAGGCGTAGGGCGATGCGATGATTGCCGAGGCGGCCAGCACCGCCAGCGCGACGATCCGCTTCATGGCAGCCGTCCGTGCTTGCGTAGCAGGGCAATAGCCTTGCGCTCTGCGGCGGCGTAGAAGGGGTCGTCGTCCGGCAACACGCCGGTCGCAAAATCGACGCTGTAGTCGGTCACGTCGTACAGCGTGTCCAGCAGCGCCTCGAACTCGGCGTCGAGCGCAGCGCGGGCGGCGGTCAGGCTTGCCGCGGTCGCGTCTTGGTCCGCCGCCGTGGCGTGGATGCTCGCCAGATTCTTCCCGTGATCACTGGCCGCGTAGACCAACGCCGCCCGCAGCCGCTCGTATTCTTTGCTCGCCATCTACACAGCCTCCTGCTTGCGGAGCCGCTGTCGGGCGCGCTCCTGTCGAGCAACGCGGGCTGCGCGACCGGGGCGCTTGTGCTGGGCGCCACGCCGCCGGCCGTTGCGGTTGTCCGTCGCCACGACTGCCGTGACGGCATTGACGACCTCGACCACTTCCTCGCGCTCCCACCGGGCCTTGCTCCACTTCGCCATTACCCGACCCTCTTGAGTTGCGGTGCGCTCTGCACCGTGTTGATCGCGTCACGGAACAGCGCCTCAACCGCGCTGACCGCCTCTGCCCCCTCGCGTGCGATACGCGCCGGGTCCATCTGCTCCGGGTCCAACGCCTGAATGAACTCGGCCAGCTCCTTCATTGCCGCGCCGCCGCGGCGCGAGAGACTGATCGTCGCTGACGTCGTGACACTGCTGCCCAGCGCGCGGTCGAACTTCGCGTCGAGCCATGCACGC
>DASTYK010000003.1 GCA_035764935.1 Longimicrobiales bacterium
GTGGGGCCCGCGAACGAGTCTGCCGGATCCGTGCCGATCGGCGCCGTGCCGAGCAGGTGGCTGCCCGCCGCGAACTGCGCGTTCGGCTGCACGCTCTTCAGCGTGATCTTCGTCTGGATGTCGCTCTCGTTGCGGACGACCGTGCCGTACACGTCCGGGATCCAGACCTCCTGCGCGCCCGCCGCGAGGAAGATGCGGCTCGCGTTCTTCAGGTAGTCGACCGCCTTGAGCCGGTCCACGCCCTTCAGCTCGAACTCCGTGCGGCGGATCCCGTTGTCGTCGAGGAAGACGCGGCCCGGGTGCTCCTCGTCGATCACGCTCATCACCGAGCCGAGCTGGTGGTACTTCCGCATGCGCTCGGCGTGCTTCGGCCCGATCTCCGACAGCATGGTCGCGAAGATGCCGGGCGACTGGTGGTTGGTCAGCATGATGTAGCCGCCACCCGCGTACTCGCCCTTCGCGTCGTACTCGACGATGCGCTTGCCATCCACTGCGTACGCGGTCGGGATGCCGGTGGTGTTGTCGATGCGCCTGCCGAAGTCTGCCCACACGAAGTAGTGCGGGTTCATGTAGAAGCGGCGTCCGACCGTCGGGTCCTGAACGTTGCGCAGCAGGAGCTCCGCAGTGCCGAGCGCACCACCCGCGAGGACGACGTACTGTGCGTCCACCTGCAGCCGCCCGCGTTCCTGCTTCGTCGCGCGATCCAGCAGCACGCCGCGCACGCCGCGCGCGCGGCCGTTCTCCATCAGGATGCGATCGACGCGCGCATCGCTGTAGATTCGGCCGCCCACCTTGGAGACACGCGGGAGCGTGGTGATGTGCTGCGACGATTTCCGGTTGTACGCGCAGCCGAACTGCGTCCAGCCGCACGCGATGCAGTTCACGCGCGCGGTCGGCACGGCGTGGCCTGCAATGCCCGTCGCCTCACAGCCAGCGCGCACCAGCCGGTTGTTCTCGTTGAACAGCTCCTCGCCCGCGATGTGGATGCCCAGCTCGCGCTCGATCTCCGTGAAGTGCGGGTCGAGCTCCGCTTCGTGCATCCAGTCGAGGCCGAGCTGCTCGCGCCAGCGCTGCAGCCGGTCGGTGGGTGTGCGGAACGAGTCGCCCCAGTAGTGCACCGTGCAACCGCCGATCGCTTCGGCGTAGTTCAGGAAGTACGCATTGTCGACGGTCGAATCGAGCCCGCGGCGCCCGTTGAAGTCGGCCATGCCGTCTTCTTCACGCTGCGTGAAGTCCTCAGCGCGGAAGAAGCCGCCTCGGTCGAGCATGACCACGTCCCAGCCGCGCTCGGCCAGGTAGACACCGAGAGTGCCACCGCCCGCGCCGGTCCCGACGATCACGACGTCGCACGTCTCGCGGACATCGCCCTGCCGGTTCGTCCCCTGGATGATCATACGACCTCGCCGTAGTCCACCGGCATTACCGGCAGGTCGAAGCGCTCGGGCCAGGGACCTTCGAATCCGGTCATCTCGCGCGTGCGGTCGTCGTAGTACGCGAGGAAGTGCGTGAACCCCTTGAGCGCCTGGAACGCCGCACGTCGCAGGTCGAAGCGGCTGCGGGCCCAGCCTTCGAGGTACCGGAGCCGGTCGGCGGGCGTGAGCGCGGTGTAGCGGCGCAGGTGCCCGCCCAGCGGCGTCGCATGCTGCATGATGCGGAGCACGGTCTTCATGTCGGTCCGCACCGGCTCACCCACGGCCGCGAGCTCGGTGTCGACCCGCTGCGCGACGAGCGAGGGCTCCACGGGAATCCCCTCGAGCAGTGCCTCCGCCGTGGCACGCATGACCGCGTACTCCTTGGGCGTGAGCGCCAGCAGGGTGTAGCCGTCGCTGTCCGCTTCCGGGTAGTCGCGCGAGCAGCCGGCCGGCAGCAGCGACGCGGCCGCGATCGCAGCGGTGCCACCCGCGGTGGTGCGCAGGAACGAGCGGCGGTCCATGCCGGGGCGTGATTCGGGCAGGTTCATAGGAGCCCGCAAGTTAGACGCGCCCGCGGGCACCGTAAAGCGGCCGGCGGAAAAAACCGCCGCTGCACGGCCGGAACAAGGGTCCGGTGCCAGTGTCCGAAGCGGTTTTGCCATTTTCGCCCGCGCCAGGTGAGGTTAGATTGGATGATTCCGTTCACCGCGTGTGACCGACGCAGGCAGCCTACGGACCATTGCGAGCAGTCCGCTTTCACTATCGTCCCGTCCGGTACCTCCTGACCCGTGCTGCCTCCAGGCGACGCCCGGGCATGGCGCTCGGCCCTCTCGGCTGCGTCACACTGGACGAGATCGAAGCGCCAGCGCTGCCCGGCAACGACTGGGTGCGCGTCCAGACGACGCTGAGCGGGATCTGCGGCAGCGACCTGTCCGCGGTCACCGCCCACGACTCGTTCACGCTGGAGCCGTTCGGCGCTTACCCGTTCGTCTTCGGCCACGAGAACGTGGGACGCGTCGCCGAGGTGGGTCCGGGCGCAGACGGCTGGCAGCCGGGTGACCGGGTGATCGTCAACCCGATGCTGTCCTGCCTGCAGCGCGGCCTGGAGCCGTGTGCGGCGTGCGCGCGGGGCGAGTACGGGCTGTGTCGCAGGACCAACGAGGGAGTGGTCGGGCGCGGGCCGATGATCGGCTACAACCCGCGCACCGGGGGCGGCTGGTCGGGCGGCTTCGTCGCGCACTCGTCACAGCTGCACCGCGCTGACGGGCTGAGCGACGAAGTCGCCGTGCTGGCGGACCCTTTCGTGTCCGCGCTCCGGCCGGTGCTGCTGCACCCGCCCGCGGACGACGACGTCGTGCTCGTGATCGGAGCCGGTTCCATCGGGCTCCTCACGATCGTCGCACTCCGTGCGGCAGGCTTCGAGGGGACCATCGCCGCGCTGGGCCGCTACGGCTTCCAGTTCGAGAAGGCGGAGGCCGCGGGCGCGGACGTGCTGCTGCGCAACCGCGAGGAGCTGTACCAGTGGGCGGGCGGGCTGCCGGGCGCAGTCGCCTACAAGCCCACACTGGCGGGCCGCTTCGTCGAGGGCGGGCCGTCGATTGTATACGATACGGTCGGCAGCGAGACCACGATCGGTGACGGCGTCGCACTCACCCGCGAGGGCGGAAAGCTCATCCTCGTCGGTGGCGCGGCGAAGACCAGCGTCGACTGGACGCGTGTCTGGTACCGCCAGATCACGCTGGCCGGTATCTTTGCCTACGGCCTGGCGCCCTTCGAGGGCGAGAGGCGGGACATCTACGAGACCGCAATCGAGCTGCTGCGCCGTCGCGACTACGGTGAGCTCGGGCTGCTGACTCACGTGTTTGAACTGGAGGACTATCGTGCAGCGCTTCACGCCGCCCTCAGCAAAGGCGGACACCGCTCCATCAAGGTCGCCATCCGTCCCGATGTCAGCGGGCGCTGAGGACCTGGAGCTGGCGGTGGTCCCGTCGGCGAACGGCGCGGGCGACCTGGCCGGGTACACGCGTGACCCGTTTGGCGGCTGGATGGACGGCCGGACGGTGGACGACCTGGTCGAGCCCGGCTCGCTGCTGGATGTCCCCAACGTCCGGCGCTGGTTCGAGCTGTTCGCGATGGGCCTGCCCGAGTCGCTGTACACGTACCAGCTGCCGCTCTCGCGCAAGGCCGGTCCGGAGACCGAGGCGCTGGGCGAGCAGCTCATCATGTTCTCGACGTACAGCTACCTCGGCCTGATCGGCAATCCGCGCATCCAGAACGCGGTCAAGGCGGCGATCGACCGGTACGGCACGTCGACCGGTGGCGTGCGCCTGCTCACGGGCACCCTGCAGCTCCACCACCAGCTCGAGCGTGAGCTGGCGCGCTTCCTCGGCCAGGACGGCGCGGCGGTGTTCGCCAGCGGGTACGACGCGAACATCGCGGCGATCACGTCCCTGTTCGGCGCGGACGACGTCGCGATCCTGGACCAGTACGCGCACCAGAGCATCCACGACGGCGTGCGCATGGCGCACTGCGACGTGCGGCGCTTCAAGCACAACGACATGGGAGACCTGGAGCGGCGGCTGCGCCAGGCGCAGAACCGCGGCGCCCGCCGCATCCTGATCGCCGTCGACTCGGTGTTCAGCATGGACGGCGACCAGGCGCCGGTCGCGGACATCATCGCGTTGAAGAAGAAGTACGGCGCCTTCCTGCTGGTGGACGAGGCACACTCGATCGGCGCGCTCGGCCAGACCGGCCGGGGCGTCTGCGAGGCGCAGGGCATCGATCCGCAGGACATCGACATCCTGACCGGCTCGCTTTCCAAGGCCATCCCGTCCTCGGGCGGGTTCGTCGCCGGCTCGCTGGGCCTCAAGTACTACATCCAGCACGGTTCTGCGCCGTACATGTTCAGCGCGGCACTGACCCCGGCCAACTCCGCCGCGATCCTGGAAACGCTCCGCATCCTGCAGGAGGAGCCGGATCACATGGAGCGGCTGCGCGAGAACACGCGTGTCCTGATCGACGGCCTCCATGCGATCGGCCTGGAAACGCCGCCCACCACCACGCCGGTCGTACCGGTGCTGCTGGGCGACGAGTTCAAGGCCTACCGCTGGGCTCGCCGGCTGCTGGACCGCGGCATCTTCGTTTCGGCGGTCGTCTACCCGGCGGTCTCGCCCGGCCAGGCGCGACTGCGGCTGTGCGCGACCGCCGCGCACCGGCCGGAGCACTTCGAGCGGCTGTTCGAGGCGCTGCAGGAGTGCCAGGAGATGGAGCCGTAGGGCTTCAGCCAGGGCGCAGCAGCAAGGCGGGCCGCATGCCGGAAGGTGTGCGGCCCGGTTTCGTTCCGGGCGAGACCGCTCACCGGGCGCCTACTGATCGCCCGGTGGCCCGATCCATGCCGCCACTTGCTGCGCACGCGTTCATGTGCTAACAACAAGAGAGGACCGTCGCGCCCGTCCGTTACGCCGGCGCAGATGTCCGGCCCTTCCGAAAGCCCGCCGCTTCCGACCGCCGCGCCTCGCCAGGGGTGTGGACGCCCTGGCCTCCGGCCGGATCGGCTGACGTCTTCCGTCATGCGATGCAGTTGCCCAGTGCCCGGAGGTTCTCATGTGTCGGTGCATCAAGCTCGTTGTGGCCGCCGTCTCCTTCGGAACGGCTTTCGGTTGCTCCAGCAATTCGAGCCCGGGCAGTGCGCCGGAGGCGCGTGAAGAGAGCACCGCCATGGTCATCGATGAGCACGAGCTCGAACATGCCGCGGGAAACGTGCTCAACATCCTGCCGAGTCACGTTGCCGGCATGCGCATAAAACGAACGGACAGTTGTCCGGAGATCCTGATGCGCGGCACGCGCAGTCTGATGAGCTCCAACGATCCAGTCGTCTACGTTGACGGTACGCGAAGCGGAAACACCTGCATCCTCGAGACGCTGGTGCCGAGCGAGATCCATCGTATTGAGGTCTATCCCATGGGCGTTACTCAGCGGCCAGGGTACCGGAACAGCCCGAATGGCCTGATTCTGGTCTTCATGAAAACATCAGATCTGTAGCTCCATGTGGGCGAGCGATGTTGCTCGCAACAACGACAGGAGCTCCGATACGCAAAACGCCCCCGGCAGAAATGCCGGGGGCGTTTGCGTCCGAACTGACCAGCTGACTGGTTACTGCACCAGCTCCGTACGTCAGTTTACATCCCACCACACAGGATCGAACACGGTCAGATCCGCGAACGCCGCGTAGTTGTCCGGATTGTACAGGTTCTCGTTCGGCGAGATCGGCAGCCGTCCCGGGATCTCCGCTGCGCCATCCGCCGGCGTAAGCACCGGGTGTCCGGTCCGCCGCACCAGCGACCACGCCTCGTTCCCGTTGAGGTAGAGCGCGATCCACTGCTGCGTCCAGATGCTCTCGAGGCCGTTGTACGTCAGGCCTGCGATGTAGGCATCGATCTCGGCCTGCGGGATGTTGTACTGCTCCATCGAAGCCTCGATGCCCTGCTGCCAGAGCGACTCGGCGTCGGCCGCAATCCAGCCGCGTTCTGCAGCCTCTGCCTGCAGCAGCAGCACCTCTGCGTACGTGAAGACGAACGCCGGAGCGTCAGGCTCACGATAATAGGTGCTGATGGGCGAGAAGTGCGGGAAGCCCGCCACCGAGTCCGGATGCGGATTCGTCGGGCTCGGAAGCTCCGTCGCCTCGAAGCCGTTCGGCAGCCCGTTGTACGTCCCGAGTGCCGGTGCCGGATCCGCGTAGAACGGTAGACGCGGGTCATCGTTGTTCATCAGGGTATCCACCATGGCCTTGCTCACGGCGAAGTCCGCGAGGGGCCGCGACGTGAAGTGCAGGTGGATCGGGTTACGGCTCGGACCCGTGGCCCCGTACTGGAGCACCGCGTTGTCGGCATTGCTCTCGAAGCCGCCGGCAGCATACGCCGCTGCGAACTCGGCCTCAGCGGTGGCGGGAGCGACTTCGGACAGCCGCATTGCGGCCCGCATCCGGAGCGAGTTGGCGAACTTCGTCCACTTCTCCAGATCACCGTTGTAGAAGAAGTCGCCACCTGCCCAGGACACGCTGGCGGACGGATCGATCTGCGCAACAGCCGCCTCGAGATTGTCGAAGATGCCGTTGTACACCGTCTCCTGCGAGTCGTAAGCCGGGCTGTTGATCCCCTCGTCAGCCCGCAACGCCTCCGTGTACGGAATGGAGCCGTACACGTCCGTCAGGATCTGGAACTGCCAGTGCATCAGGATGTTCGATACTGCATCCAGATTCTCGTCACCCGATGCAGCAGCCATGTTGCGCAGCACGTTGAGGTCTGCGAGCGGGCCGGTGTAGGCACTCTCCCAGACGCCATTGAGCTGAGCGATGCGCGGGAGGTAATCGTCCTCCGTCCCGTATGTCGGCTGTGCCAGGTGCTGCGACCACAGATTCGACAGGTACATGCCGAACCACTCGCTGTGCGAGCCGTAGGCACCACCCACCGCATCCATGATGGCATTACCGAGCAGGTTGGCCGGAGGCACATCCTCCGGCGCATTGGGATTCTGGTTGATCTCGGTCAGGCCTTCGTCGCACGCACCGAGCACTGCGAACAGTGCCAGTGCGGGAACGGCCTTGAGGAATCTCTTTGTCATGTCTATGCCTTTTCCCTTGCGCAACCGCTTACGGCCGCACGGTGACGGTGAAGCCGATGCTGCGCGCACTTGGCATCGCTCCGTACTCGAAGCCCTGTGCGTTGCTCGCGTCGTATGCCGTTTCCGGATCGACGTCGAGGTCTTCGTGCACGCCCCACGTCGCCAGGTTACGCCCGATCAGACCGAGCTGGATACCTGACAGGCTGAGGCGGCTCGCCCACTCCTGCGGCACATCGAACGTCAGCGAGAGCTGACGCAGCTTCACGTAGCTAGCATCGAACGTGTGCGCCTCCGTCGTCGCGTAGTAGCCGCTGCTGTGATACAGCGCCTGCGCACTCGTCACGATGTCGTTCGGGACGGTGTCACCGTCTTCCGTCACCTTCACACCGTCGAAGATGATGCCATTGATCGTGCCGTCCTCTTCCACACAGGGGGGCAGGTTGGCACCCGCCTGTCCGGGAAGCAGGCAGCGACCCTCTGCGGTCGGCTCGAGCACGCCGGCGTACATGCCGAACATGTGCGTAACCGAATAGATGTCACCACCCTGGCGGATGTCGACCAGGAAGTTCAGATCGAAATTCTTGTAGCTGAAGTCGTTGTTCCAGCCGCCCAGCCAGTCGGGGTTGTAGTTGCCGACAACACCCTGGGGGCCGAGCAGCGGACGACCGTTGCTACCGACGACGATGCGGCCCTGCGAGTCACGGACATACGTGTAACCGAAGATCTGGCCGTAAGGCTCACCTTCACGTGCCCAGATCGAGCCGTACCACTCGCCACCGAGCGACAGGCCCTCGACGCCCTCTGCCAGCTCCACGACCGTGTTGTCGTTCTTCGAGAAGCTGAACGAGGAGCGCCACCGGAAGTCCTCGGTCTGCACGGGGACCACATTCAGCAGCAGCTCGACGCCCTTGTTCTGGGTCGTGCCGGCGTTGACGATCCGCGAGGTGTAGCCCGTAGCGCGCGAGATCGAGACCGGCATGATCAGGTCGAACGTCTTGGTGTTGTAGTACGTCGCGTCCAGCCCCAGGCGTCCGCCCAGGAAGCCGAGCTCCGCGCCGAACTCCCACGACTCCGTCGTCTCCGGCTCCAGCTCCGAGTTCGGAATCTGGTTGGGCTCGGCGAACGTCGGGAACCCGTTGAAGATGTCGCTGGCCGCAAACGCGCCGCGCAGCTGGTACGGGTCGGTGTCGTTGCCGACGCGCGCCCAGCTCGCGCGCAGCTTGCCGTAGTCCATCCAGTCCTGGTTCATGTTGAACGCATCCGAGAAGACGAAGCTTCCCGACACGGACGGATAGAAGTACGAGCGGTTGTCTTCCGGCAGCGTGGAGGACCAGTCGTTACGACCGGTCACCGTCAGGAACGCATAGTTGTTGTAGCCGACTTCCACCTGCCCGAGCAGGCTGTTCACCCGCTTGCGCGAGGTGTTGTCCGTCGAGATCGGCGCAACCGCCGCGTTCTCGACCGAGAAGATCCACGGCGTGATCAGGTCCGTCACCGTGTTTCCGCTCGTTACCCGACGGTAATCGCGACGCGCCGCACCAAGGAACCCGGTGACCGAAACCGGCCCCTCGAGATCCGGGGCGATGTTCGCGAGCACCTGGCTGTTCACTTCACGGAAGCCGATGTCGGAGTTGACCAGACCACCGGTCGCGCCGATCGGCGAACCGTCCGAGAGCGTCACGCCGAGCAGGTTCGGTGCATACGAACGCAGCCGATTCTCGTCGTACCAGTCCATGCCGGTCATGCCGCTCAGCGACAGCCAGCTGGTCAGGTCGTAGTCGACCGTGACATTACCGATGAGTCGGTTACGGTCCTGCGTGCTCCCGTTCGCGAGCTGAAGGTAGTACGGATTCGTGTGGTAGCTGCTGTTCCAGCTGTACGGGAGACCGTTCTCTGCACGGATGGAATCGAAGTTCGCCTCGAGGTCACGCATGTCGACCTGGCGGCCGAACCAGATCATCTGCGACAGCGGGTTCGTGCTGCCGTAGCCCATGCCGGGGCGTCCGTTCGCATCCGTCTTCGAGTACTGCACGGACGTCGAAGCCCTGAGCCGATCCGTCACGTCCACGCCACCGCTCAGACCGAGCGTCAGGCGGTCCATGTCGAAGCCAGGAATCATGCCTTCCTGGTCGAAGCGCGTCGCAGAAAAGCGCAGGTTGTACGTGTCGCCCGACTTCGCGAACGCGGCGTTCGTCGTGAGCGTCTGACCGCCCTTGAAGAAGTACTCGACGTTGTCAGGATTCGAGACCCACGGCGTCGGCTGACGCACACCGTCCGCTCCGACAGGGCTGTTGAACTGCGGGATCATGAGCCCGGCGTCGAGCGGTGGGCCCCAGCTCTCGTCCACGCCATCGTTGGTGCCGCCACCCTCACCATCGACGTATGCGAACTGGCCGTTGTAGCCCTGCCCGTATGCGTTCTGGTACTTCGGCAGCATTGTCGGGTCTTCCCACGTGACCTGCTGACTGACGGTCACCTGGCCCTGGCCCGCTGCCAGACCCGACTTGGTCGTAATGATGACCGCGCCATTGGCGGCACGCGAGCCGTACAGTGCCGCGGCATTCGGGCCCTTCAGCACCGTGATCGATGCGACGTTGTTCGGATCGACGTCCGCTGCCGCGTTGCCCCAGTTCAGGTCGTCGGAGAACACGCGCGACGAGCTGTTGTCGATCGGCACACCGTCGACGATGAACAGCGGCTGGTTGTTGCCAGTGATCGAGTTCGCGCCGCGGATCACGATACGGGACGAGCCGCCGGGGCTCGCCGCCTGCGTGATGTTCACACCCGCAACCTGTCCAGCAAGCGCCTGCACGAAGTTCGGCTCGATGGTCGACAGCTCGTCACCACCGATCGTCTCCGTCGCGACACCGAGCGCAGCCTCCTGCCGCTCGACGCCCAGCGCCGTGACCACGATCCGGTCCAGGCTGACCGCCGTCTCCTCCAGCGCGAAGTCCGCCGAAACCGCCTCACCCGCCACCACCGTCACGGTCTGGCTCGCCTGGCCATACCCGATGATCTGCACCTGCACGGTGTGCTGCCCCGCAGGCACGTTCAGGATCTGATAACGACCCCGCGCGTCCGTCAGGGCACCCAGCCCCGTTTCCCCGATGACCACCTGCGCGCCCGGCAGGGGGCGGGTGGTCGACTGCTCGATCACTGAGCCCGTGACCGTGCCTGTCCCCTGGGCTTCCAGCGCCACCGGGGCAAACACCGCCAGGAGCGCAAGCGCGATCCCGCAGCGAAGTGTGTTCATGCCTTGGTTCTCCTGTGTGGAACGGATAAGAACGACTCCAGCGTGGACCAACAGCGGCGCCGCATTCCGTGCGAACGTCCGTTCGATCCTGACTCTTCGCGATTCCGGCAGGGGGCACACGCCCGCCTGCAGGTACGGCGACTTGCCTGGATGAGAGGTGCAACCAGAAGAGATGGAAGCAGATCCTGCTGGCCTGCGACAGACCCGCGACTACTCGACATCTATCCATTCGCCGCCAGCCCCTTGGCATGCGACGCAGTCACCCAGCTGATCCGGGCGGCGGAATCAGTGCCGCCTGCGGATGCGACACCCACCTCCTTCCGGGAAGTACGTGGTTTCCAGGGCCGTCTCCAGCCATTACATGCGAAAGGGAACGAACACGGTAGGTTGAGTGTGACACCGGCCTGACGCAAGACGTCCCACCAATTTGGCTTACTGATCCCCTCTGGACCCTATTTCGTCCCAGTGAGAGGTCAGTCCTCCGTCCCGCCAGGGTTTCGTGGGTTGCCCGCCCGGTCCGGTGCCGGCGGGCATCGCCGCAGCGCCTCCACCAGCGCCCCGGCCTTTGCCACCGTTTCCTCGAACTCCCTGTCCGGCAACGAGTCGGCGACGATCCCGGCGCCTGCCTGGAGCCAGGCGACGTCGTCTTTGGCGATCAGGGTCCGGATCGCGATGGCCGTGTCCATGGTCTGGCCGCCGTAGGCGAAGTAACCGACGGCGCCGGCGTATGGGCCGCGCCGGACGGGCTCCAGCTCGTCGATGATCTCCATGGCCCGGATGCGCGGGGCGCCGGATACGGTCCCGGCCGGGAAGCAGGCGCGCAGGGCGTCGAATGCGTCCAGCCCTGCCCTGAGGTCCCCTTCCACCCTGCTGACCATGTGCAGCACGTGGCTGTAGGTTTCGACCGCCATCAGCTCCGTGACGTTCACGCTGCCGTACTCGGCCACGCGACCGACATCGTTGCGGCCGAGGTCGACCAGCATGAGGTGCTCGGCGCGCTCCTTGTCGTCCGCCATGAGGTCCTCGGCGCGCGCACGGTCCTCATCTGCACTGCCCGCGCGCGGCCGCGTGCCCGCGATGGGGCGGACGACGACGCGGCCGTCCTCGACGCGTGCGAGGGCCTCGGGCGATGAGCCGAGGATGGTCAGGTCGTCGAGCTCGAGGAAGAACAGGTACGGCGAGGGGTTCAGGGATCGCAGCACGCGGTAGACGTCGAACGGCCGGGCGTGCAGCGGCATCTCGAGCTGGCGGCTGAGCACGACCTGGAAGGCGTCGCCGTCCACGATGTACTGCTGGATCCGGCGCACGTGATCTTCGAACTGCTCACGCGAGTACGCGGACGTGGCGGCAGGCGCTTCACCCTCGCGCGTTTCCAGCGGCGCGAGCGGTGGTGCCTCGGTCAGTCGCTCCAGCAGGGCATCGATCCGCGCCTCCGCGGCATCATAGCGCGCGAGCAGCTCCTGTTCGCCCCGGGCTCCTGCGGGATCCACGAGCGCGATCACGCTGGCGCGGCCGAACAGGTTGTCGATCGCGACCACGAGGTCGGTGAAGAGGAAGAGCGCATCGGGCAGCCCGCGCGTGTCGGGCGGCGCGTCGGGCAGGCGCTCGATGTAGCGGACGGCGTCATAGCCGAGATAGCCGACCGCGCCACCGATGAAGCGCGGAAAGCCGGGAAGCGGTATCGTTTCGCGCGCGCGTACCAGGTCGGCGAGCTCCGCGATCGGATCTTCGGGCTGGTGTGGCGTGCTCCATCCTGCCCCGGGAGACCACCGACTGGTGGTCCCGTCGGTGTGCAACCGCCAGGCGGCGTGCGGCTCCGTGCCCAGGAAGGTGTAGCGAGCCCAGGTCTCGCCGCCCTCGACGGATTCGAGCAGGAAGCCGAATGGCGGGCGCGCGAGCTTGGCGTATGCGCCGACGGCGGTATCGGTGTCGAACAGGATTTCGCGACGCACCGGAACGAGCCGGCCGTCGCGGGCATGGCGGAGAAACGCCGCCCGATCAGGAATGAGCATAGGCGCGGGAATGTCGAGCAGCCGCAGAGGCGTGTCAATCATCATTGCGGTGGATACGGGCGGGACGTTCACCGATGCCGTGGCGCTTTCCGGTGGAATGCTCCGTGTTGCCAAGGTGCCGTCGACGCCGGAGGACCCGGCGCGCGCCGTCGCCGCCGCGCTCGAAGCTGCCGGCGGCGGCAGCGACGTCGGGCTGCTGGTGCACGGCTCGACGGTCGCGACCAATACTTTGCTCGAGCGCAGCGGGGCGCGCGTGCTGCTCATCACGAACCGCGGCTTCGAGGACGTGATCGAGATCGCGCGACAGGACCGGCCGCAGCTCTACGCGCTGCACGGCACCCGCCCGCCGCCGCTCGTCGCGCGGGAAGACCGCATCGGCATCGAGGGACGACTCGACGAGCGCGGACGCGAGCTCGTTCCGCTCGACCGCGACGCCGTCCGGGCGCTGCAGGAACGACTTGCCGCTACGGAATCTGTTGCGGTCTGCCTGCTGCACAGCTACGCGGACGACGTTCATGAGCGTGCGGTCGCCGCGCTCCTCGAGACCGATGCACCCGTGACGCTCTCGAGCGCACTGCTGCGGGAGTACCGCGAGTACGAGCGCTGCGCGACGACGGTGGTGAACGCGTACGTCGCACCGCGCATGGGCGGCTACCTCGAGCGGGTAGACGCCATGGCCGGGCGCGTGCGCGTGATGGGCTCCGGCGGTGGCGCACTGCGCGTCGAGCGCGCGCGGCGCGAGCCGGTGCACACGGTGCTCTCCGGGCCGGCCGGCGGGATTGCCGGCGCACGCGCGATCGCGGCACGCGCAGGACTCGAGCGCATCATCACCTTCGACATGGGCGGCACCTCGACCGACGTCGCGCTCTGTCCCGGCGCACCGCTGCACACGCGCGAGCTGCGCATCGACGGCGTGCCCATCGCGATCCCGGTGCTCGACATCCATACGGTCGGTGCGGGCGGCGGCTCGATCGCGCACGTCGATGCGGGTGGCGCGCTGCGCGTGGGGCCGCGCAGCGCGGGCGCAGCGCCAGGACCGATCTGCTACGGTGCGGGCGGCACGGACGTGACCGTGACCGATGCGAACGTGTGGCTCGGGCGACTGCCTGCAGCGGCATGGGCACACGCGCGGCCGCTTTCGCGCGAGGCGATCGCGGCGCCGCTCGGGCAGCTGGCGGACCAGCTCGGTGGCAGTCCGGACGCGGCGGCGGAAGGCGTCATCGACGTGGTGAACACGTCGATGGAGGGCGCCCTGCGGGTCATCAGTGTCGAACGTGGCTACGAGCCAACGGATTTCACACTGGTCGCCTTTGGCGGTGCAGCCGGTCTGCACGCATGCGAGCTGGCACAGCGGCTGGGCGTGCCGCGCGTGCTCGTTCCGCCGGCGCCGGGCGTGCTCTCCGCGTTCGGAATGCTCGTCGCGCCCGTGCTGAAGCAGGCGGCGCGGACAGTGCTCGCGCGCGGGCGCGCCCACGCCGATTTCCTGCTCGCGGACGCGTTCTCGGTGCTGGAGGCGGAAGCGCGCGCGGAGCTGGCGGAAGAGGACGTCGCATACGAAACGGTGGTCGTGCGCCACGCCGTGGACGCGCGCTACCGCGGGCAGAGCTACGAGCTGACCGTCAGCGCGCAGGGCGACTGGGTGGGCCGCTTCCACGAGGCGCACGCCCGCCGCTTCGGCCATTCCCGACCGGGTGCGGAGGTCGAGGCGGTAACGCTGCGCGTGGAGGCGGAAGCACCAGCACCGCTCGATCCGGCGGCCGCAGTCTTTCCTGCCAGTGGCGCACCACGGCTCCCGACGCCGACGCGGCTCGTGTTCGGTGGCGCAGCGACGGACGCGCGACTGCTTGCACGGGCCCACGTCGGGGCGGGCCTGGAGGGGCCGGCAGTGATCGTGGAATACAGTGCGACCACGCTGCTTCCGCCCGGCTGGCGGGTGGAGGACATCGCCGGCGGGGCGCTGCTGCTCGGCCGCAGCGATCCGGCAGTGCCTTGAGCCGGCCGCCGGCCGGCGTGTAGCTTACGCGGTTTCCGGGTCGGCCCCTGCCGACCCGACATTTTCTGGAGAGGGGCCCGGATGGAGCAGGCAGTGATCGAGAAGCCGGCGGACGGCGCGGCGGCGGAGAACGTGTACCGCGCGCCGTACCTCGCCGCAGCACTGACGACGCTCGGCGTGTTTCTGCTGTATGCGCTGACGCTCAGTCCGACCACCTGGTTCTGGGACACGAGCGAGTATATCGCGACGGCGCACATCCTCGGGATCCCGCACCCCCCGGGCAACCCGCTGTTCGTGCTGCTCGCGCGCGCGTGGGAGCTGCTGCTCGCGCCCTTCGGCCTGACGCCCGCCGTGCGCGTCAACCTGTTCAGTGCGACGATGAGCGCGCTGGCGCACGGGTGCTGGTTCCTGATCGTGCACCGCGTGCTGTCCTATATGACGGCGAGCCGCCGCATCCGCCTGGTCGGCGCGATTGCCGCGGTGCTCGTGAGCGCGACGGCATACACGGTGTGGAACCAGTCCAACGTGAACGAGAAGGTCTACACGGTCTCGCTCTTCACGATCGCGCTGCTCTCGTGGATCACGTTCCGCTGGCGTGACCACGTGGGTGAGGGCAAGGACGACAACCTGATCATCCTGGCCATCTTCATCCTGGCGCTCTCCGTCGGCAACCATTTGATGGCGTTTCTCGCCGCACCCGCGATGCTCATCTACCTGCTCATGGTGAATGCGCGTGCGCTGGCGAACTGGCGGCTCTACGTCTTCGGCGTGCTGGCCGTCGTGCTCGGCCTGTCCGTGCACCTGTACCTGCCGATCCGCGCCGGGCTGGATCCCGTGATCAACGAGGCCGACCCGAGCTGTCCGACGCTCGGCTCCGCCGTGACCAGCGTTCTCACACTGGGCGCGACGGGGTGCGACAACCTGTCGGCGGCGCTGCAGCGCGAGCAGTACTCCAAGCCGTCGGTCATGAGCGACCCCGTTGCCGCCGGGTTCGGCCGCGATGCGCCGCGCGGGCCGGACCTGATCGGTGCACAGTTCGCCAACTACCTGCAGTACTTCGACTGGCAGTGGGCGCGCTCGGTCGGGGGGCTCGACAACTGGTTCGGCGGTGCGCGACCGGTCTTCACGATCCTGTTCATCGCGCTCGGGCTGTACGGTGCTGCCCGCCACTATCGGGCAGACAAACCGAGCTGGGCCTACGTACTCGTGCTCTTCGCGACACTGTCGTTCGGCCTGACGTTCTACCTGAACTTCCGCTACGGCTACACGTATCCTAGCGACGCGTCGATGGAGATGCGCGAGGTGCGCGAGCGCGACTATTTCTTCATCGTCGGCTTTTCCGTGTGGGCCCTGTGGGCCGGCATCGGCATCACCGCGCTCTGGCAGCGCCTGGCGGAGCGGTTCCAGGAGAGCGGTCGCGAGCGCTCCTTCGCGGAGATGGCGGCCGCGCCCGTGCTGCTGCTCGCGCTGATCCCGCTGGTCTTCAACTGGAGCTGGGCCTCGCGGCGCAACGACTACACGGCACGTGACTGGGCGTACAACCTGCTCATGAGCGTGGAGCCGTACGGGCTGCTGTTCACGAACGGCGACAACGACACGTTCCCGCTCTGGTACCTGCAGGAGGTCGAGGGCATCCGTCGCGACGTCACCGTCATGGTGATGAGCTACCTGAACACGCCCTGGTACGTCGAGCAGATCAAGGGGCTGACGACCCCGTGCGCGCCGGGCGAGGATCCGCTCGAGGATCCCACGCGCATCATCTGCCAGCGGCCGTTCCAGCCCGAGAACAGCGCGCAGTTCTACGCGAACTGGGCGGCACCGACCGGTGGCGACACGAGCGGTGTGCGCATCTCGCAGGGGAGACCCGGCACCTTCGTGCCGACGGAATCGATCGTGCCGCTGGAGCTCCAGCAGATCCACGACGTCGCCAACACGCGCCCGTACCAGCTCCAGGAATCCCTGGTCTACCGCGCCGGCAATATCGAGACGGTGCTGCCGCAGGGCTCCTGGATGGTGCCCTCGCGCGTCTTCCTCGCCGCGATGATCACGACCGCGATCGACGACCGGCCGATCTACTTCGCAATGACCACGCAGGCGTACGACGATCTCAGCCTGCGGCCGTACCTGATCCGGCAGGGCCTTGCGTTCAAGCTGAACAACGGCCCCGTGCAGCCGGATCCCGCGCGCGGCATCTACGAGGTGCCCGACGACGGCACCGGCTTCACCAACATGGTGGGCCCGTACCTCGACCTGCCGCGCACCGAGCGGTTGCTCGACGAGGTGTTCGTGCACCGCGGCGGATTCCCCGACGAGTGGGGCCACTGGGCCGACAGGGCGACGACCGGCATCCCGAACTACTACGGCATCGCCCATTACGGCGCGGCACTGGTCAACTCGCTGCAGGGGGATACGACGGCCGCGGACCGCCACCTCGAGCGCGGCGCGGCATACATCGACCTGGCGAACGGCCGGCGTCGCTGAGGATGGCGGAGTCGACGCGGCACGCCGGGATCGACGGCGTGCCGCATGCACACCAGAAATCGACGCGACTCCTCGGTGCGCTGCTCGTCGTGCTGGCGGCAGCGCTCTGGGCCACGTTCGGGCTCTTCGCCAAACGCCTCTACGACGCCGGCTTCACACCGCTGGAGCTCGCAAGCATCCGCAACTGGGTCGGCTTCACGGGCATCGCGCTGCTCGCGCTGCCACGCCCGTCGCGGCTCCGCATTCGACCGCGCGACCTGCCGTTCTTCGCGGCCTACGGAATACCGGCCTTCGCGCTCTTCGCGCTCATGTTCCTGCTGACGCTGCAGCAGACCAGTGTGGCGATCGCCGTGTCGCTGCTGTACACGGCACCGGCGTTCGTCGTGGTGCTGTCCGCACTGATCTGGCGCGAGCGCCTGCCGCGCGCGCACATCCTGGCGCTGGCGCTCGTGCTCGGGGGTGTACTGCTCGTGACGGGCGCCGTGAGCGCGCTCCAGGCGGGCGTCGCTTCACTGAGCGGCGCTGCACTGCTCACGGGCCTGCTGTCCGGCCTGACCTACGGCCTGTACACGCTCTTCAGCAAGTCCGCGACGGAGCGCTACCCCGACCCGATCGCGCCCGTGTTCTGGATGTTCGCGTTCGCGATGCTGGCGCTCACGATCGTGCAGCCGCCGTTCGAAGCCATGGCACGCCCGCATGGCGAGTGGCCGGCACTGATTGCGCTCGGCATCGTGCCGACGCTGCTGCCCTACCTGCTCTATCTCCAGGCACTGCGCTGGCTGCCAGCGAGCACGGCTGCGATGCTCGCGTCCGTCGAACCCGTGATCGCCGCACTCCTCGCCGCGACACTGCTCGGTGAGGGGCTCGATGCGACGCGCATTGCAGGCATCGCGATGATCGCGACTGCGGCGGCCATGCTGGCTCGGGAGAAGCCGGCGGTGCAGGATGCCAAGGTGATCATGTAGCGGCTGTTTTACCACGGAGCGCACGGAGAGCACAGAGCTCCCGGGCTACACGCTCCAGAAGTCTGCGGCCTCCGGCGGCATGCGGGCGAGAACACGCTCGAGCGCCTGCTGGTCCACGTGCTTGCGCACTGCTCGCGCGACGTCGCTGATCGCCGAGTCCGGTGAGTAGTTGTGGTTCGGGCGCAGGGACTGGATCTCCCTGGTCATCGTCGCACGGTCCGTGAACTCCAGGCGCGGCTCCTCCGGATCCCAGTCGGCCACGAAGAGCGCTCGCAGGCCGGCCGGCAGCACGGTGGCAAAGCGGATCGCGTCCGCGATGGAGACGCGCCGGCGGAACGTGCGGAAGACCGCCTCCGTCGCCGTGTACGCGGGGTTGGTGGTGGTGAAGCCGATGATGTCACGGAGGTCGACCAGATAATCGTAGAAATGGTCAGTAGCTCGCTGGTATTCCTGTGGAGCGGTCATTCTCTCCCATGTGTTGAGGCGCTACCAGCGGCATCCCGCATTTCCGCCGTCACCCGCACCACCTCGCCCGTCACCCCGCTCGCCGCGTCGGACAGCAGGAACAGCACGACGTCCGCGATCTGCTCGCGCTTGACCCAGCGCTGTCGCGTCGGCATGTCGTTGCGGTTCTGGACCGTATCCACCATTCCGGGCGCGACCGCATTCACGCGTACGCCGCTTTCCCGCTCCTCGGCAGCCAGCGCCTGTGTGAGCGCGACGACACCGGCCTTGGCCGCTGCGTACGCCCCGAGGTTCGCGGGCGCGGAGTCCGCCGCGGGCGATGCGAAGTTGACGATCGCGCCCCGCGACTCGCGCAGCAGCGGCAGCGCCGCGCGGGTCATGCAGGCCGCGGTTGCCACATTGCGTGCATGCTCGTCGCGCCAGTCGGCGTCGCTCGTCTCGGAGACGGGTCCGGTCACACGCAGTCCACCCGCTGCGTTCACGAGTGCATCGAGACGACCGAACGAATCACGCGCAGCGGCGACGACGCGCTCGGCGCCGTCGTCGAGCGTGAGGTCCGCCTCGACCGCGATCACGCGCTCATCGCTGCCGAGGGACGTCGCATGCTGCTGCACGCTGCTGCTGCGCGCCGTGATGACGACACGCGCGCCCGCAGCGAGCAGTCGTGCTGCGATCGCATAGCCGACCTGGCCGGCATCACCGACGCCGGTCACGATGACGACCCGTCCGTCCATGTCGTTTCTTCCTCTGCGTGTTCCTGTTTCCCCGGGCGCGAGTGGCCCGACCAGCCCGACCAGGCTGCCGGCGAGGAGCAGCGCACTCCAGGGCTGGAGGAGGGGGACGAATGCATTGGATGCGAACAGCACGCCGATGGCGGCACCGCCGATCGCCAGCGGCGCGATGGAGGGGCCGCGCATTCCGAGTGCAACGAACAGCGAACCGGCCATGTAGGCGGGTGCCGCGAGCATGAGCATGGCGCCGAGCGCGCCCGCGCCGGACGTGGCGTTGTCGCTCACCGCGCCGCGCCACAGTCCTGCGAACGCGGCGGCCACGGCGAGCGCGAGGGCGAGCGCCAGGGCGCGCACGCGCGGATTCGCGTCCGGGTTCAGGAGGGGATCGCCGCCCCATGCGCCGGCTCCGAGCGCCGCCAGCGTCAGCGCGACGAGCACACCGGTCGCGCCGAGGAAGCCGCCGCCGGCGTACACGAGGCGCGCGGTCCCGACGGTGAGCGTGATGCCGAGTGCAATGCCACCCGCGAGTGCGACGGCTGCGATGCGCGACTGTCTCGTCACGGGCACACGCGATGATAGCCGCCGCGGTAGTAGAGCAGCGGCTCACCCTCCACCGCATCTCCTGCCACGACCCGGCCGATGAAGATCGTGTGATCGCCGGCGACATGCTCCGTCGCGACGTTGCAGTCGACCCACGCCAGTGCGTCATCGAGCACGGGCGACCCTGTCACGGATTCGCGCCAGGCGACGCCCTCGAACTTGTCGGTGCCGTCGGCCTCGCCCGCGAAGCGTCGCGCGGTGCGCTCGTCGTCCGCGGCCAGCACGCTGATCGCGAAGGCACCCGCGTCACGGATGCAGTCGTGGGTGTCGGCGGAATGCTCGACGCAGACGAGCACGAGGGGCGGCTGCAGCGAGAGGGAGCTGAACGCGTTGGCGGTGAGCCCGCAGAGGGAGCCGTCGGACGCGCGGGCGGTGACCACCGCGACGCCCGTCGACCAGTGGCCCAGGATCCTGCGGAACTCGGCGGATTCGATCGGCATGGACCTCGCATCGGCGACCGCATTGCGGGGGCCCATCGCCTTTCCGTAAACTTGCCCGACCCTCAGGCTTGAGACGGACGGACGAATGACGCGAGCGAGTCGGTACGCCCGGGCCGCGGCCCTCCTGATTGTAGCGTTCCTCCCTGCATGCGACAACGTGAGCTGGGGCGGCGCGGACATCGCCGTGGTGCCACCGCCACCGCAGGCGACGGCCGCACCGGACACGCTCTCCCCGGACGCACCCGTCAATGAGCGGATGCCGACCGGTCCCGTGCTCTTCCACGTGATCCGCGACAGCGCGAGCGCGACCATGGTGCCGGTCGGCGAGGTGAGCGGCGACTCGCTGCTGCCCGTGCGTGCCGAGGGTGACGCGGGTGCGTACGGCCGTCGCCTGATCGCGGAGCAGATGCGCCAGGGTGCGGAGTTCGCCCTCTTCGCGGACGGGGTGAGGGCGGGCACGTTCGTCGTGAACAGCGCGGAGGTCCCGGAATCGCCCGATCCCTGCCTGCAGCAGCCGGTCGCGACCGGCTCGCTGGAGCTGGGTGCGGCAGCGGCCGGCGTGCGCGAGTTCATCGGCATCGCCAAGACGCATGCGCCCACGGTTGCCCGCCGGATCGATGAGCAGCTCGAAGTCTCCCGCACCATGCAGGTCGTGGGGCCGATCCTGGCCGAGCGCATGATCCGCGCGCGCGGGGCATCGCTGCCCGGCAACTGGCAGCGGGCGATGGAGCAGGTCACGCCCTTCCCTGCCGCGAACCAGCAGAGCGCCGCATTCGCGACCACGTTCCTGGTCGGCGACACGCTCGGGCCCGGCCTGGACAATGACGGCTACTCCCTGTTCTTCGTCGCGATCCCCGCGCTCGCCAGCTTCGATACCGTGTACGTCGACTACCGCGACTACGCAGAGGCCGGCAAGCAGGCACCGCGCGTCATCGACTTCATCGACTGGAACCGCGACGACCAGGTCGACCTGCTGATGGAGGTTTACGGCGTCAACGATCGCTGGTACGAGGCCGTGAGCCGCGGCGCCGACGGAAGCTGGCGCCGCGTGCTGCGCGATCGCTGCGAGCGGACGGCCGCACCCGTTGCGGAGGAAGCGCCCGACACCGTCGGCTGAGGCGGCCGGCGCCGCGACCTGCTGCGAGCGGATCACCGCCACAGCTGCACGAGCGCTCCAGCTCACGATCCGCGGGACCGGCTGTGCTGCCCTTGCTCCGCCGCCGCACCGAGTCTAGACTCAATCCACATACACGAACGGGGCCTTCCGGAAGTCCGGTGAAAAACCGGCGCGGCCCCGCCACTGTGAGAGGCCCGACCGCACGCGGTCGGTGTGGAACACCCGAAGATGCCACTGGGCTTTGCCCGGGAAGGCGGGTGTCTCTGCCTCGAGCCAGGAGACCGGTTCCGTTCGTGCCCGAGAGCAACCCCTTCGCGGGAAGGGTCCGGGTGCGAGCGTCGGCTGCAGCAACAGCCGTTCGTGCGCCCGCCCTTCCCACATGGAAGGACGGGCTTTTTGTTCGCCAGAACTTCCGGGCGCGCACGCGCGGGTGTGCGCACCGACACTCACCGGAACGGCGCGGCTGCTGCCCTGCGCGCGCCGCACCTGCTGCTCGGGCTCGCACTGCCCCTGGCGGCAGCATGCGACGCACCTGTCGCACGCGACGTCGCACCGTCCGCGATCGTGGTCGTCGATGATGCCGGCGATACGCTGCGTCTCGACGCTCCCGCGACGCGCATCGTCTCGATCGTTCCCGCACAGACGGAAATTCTGCTGGCGCTCGGCACCGGTGACCGCATCATCGCGCGCACCGATTTCGACACGCAGCCGGAGCTGGCGCACCTGCCCTCCACCGGCAACGGTCTCACGCCCAACGTCGAATGGATCGCCGCGCGTCGCCCTGACCTCGTGATCTCGTGGGCGGACGCGCAGTCGCGCTCCGTCGTCGCACGACTGTCCGCGCTCGGCATTCCCGCATACGCATCATCCGTCGAAACGATCAGCGACATGGTGCACAGCGTAGAACGCCTGGGCGCGCTCACCGGCCGCGCGGCCGCGGCCGACTCGATCGTGCGCGGCATCCGCGATACGCTCGCTGCAGTCGAGCGCGACGTCGCCCGACGTACACGCCCGCGCGTGATGTACGCGATCGGTGTCGACCCGCTCATGGTCGCGGGTCCCGGCACCTTCGTGCACGAGGCGCTCACCATCGCGGGCGGCGACAACGTCTTCGACGACACCCGCGCACGCTGGCCGGTGGTCAGCATCGAGGAAGTGATCCGCCGCGATCCCGACGTGATCGTGGTCGGCCTCGGGCGTACGCGTGCGGAGGCGGACTCGCTGATCGCCCGCCTGAGCGACACACCGGGGTGGCGCGAGCTGCGCGCCGTGCGCGAAGCACGTATCCACTGGGCAGATCCGTACCGGTTCAACCGGCCGTCGCCCGACATCGGGGGGAACGCGCGGCGGCTGGCTGCGATGCTGGTGGAGGGTGGGCCGGCGGGGCCGGCGGGGCCGTCAGGGCCGGCGGGGCGAACGGCGGGAACGACAGCGGGATCGGGTGCGGCTCGCCCCGCCGGCCCCGACGGCCCCGCCGGCCCCGACAGCCCGAGTCCCCGCCGATGACGCCCACCCAGCTCGAGCTGCCCGCCGCGCACACTCGCGGCCGCACGCTGCCACGCCTGCTCATCATGCTCGCGCTCGCGGTCGCCTCGCTGCTCATCGCGATCGCCGCAGGCGCGGCCGCGATCCCGCTCGCGGACGTCGTACGCGCGCTGTTCGGTGCCGGTGATGCGACGACGCGCGCAATCGTGCTCGAGCTGCGGCTGCCGCGCGCCGCGCTCGCCTTCGTGGCCGGCGGTGGCCTGGCCGTCAGCGGCGCCGTGTTCCAGGCACTGCTGCGCAATCCGCTCGCTGACCCGTACGTGCTCGGCGTCTCCGGCGGCGCTGCCGTCGGCGCGATCGGCTGGATCGTGCTCGGTGCAGGCGCATACTCCGCCGGTGTGCCACTGGCTGCACTGCTCGGCGCCGTCGCTGCGGTGCTGCTCGTGTATCGCATCGCGCGCGGCGTCGGCGGCGCACTCGATACGCGCGTGCTGCTGCTCGCCGGTGTGGTCGTCGGTGCGTTCTGCAATGCCCTGATCATGCTGCTGCTCACGCTGGCCGACATGGAGAGCTTCCGCTCCGCCGTCTTCTGGATGATGGGCAGCCTCGCGGCGGCGCGCTGGGACACGACACTGTTGCTGGCGGCGTACATGCTGCCCGGCCTGGTCGTGCTCATGGCGCAGGCGCGGGCGCTCGATCTGCTGCTGCTCGGCGAAGAGACCGCGCTGTTCCTGGGCACGCGCACGGAGCGGGTGAAGCTGATCGGCTACGGCGTTGCATCGCTGCTCGTCGCTGCGTCCGTTGCCGTGTGCGGCGTGATCGGCTTCGTCGGCCTGATCGTGCCGCACGCGGTGCGGCTCGCGTGGGGCAGCGAGCACCGGCTGCTGCTGCCCGCGTCGTTCCTGGGCGGTGGCGCACTGCTGCTGCTCGCCGACACGGGCGCACGCGTGCTCGCCGCGCCCTCCGAGCTGCCGGTCGGCGTCGTGACCGCGCTGGTCGGTGTGCCGCTGTTTGTCCTGCTGCTGATGCGGGGGCGCGCATGAGCAGCACGTTCACTGCGCACGACGTCGCATTCCGCTACCGCGGCGCATCGCGCGATGCGGTTGCCGGATTGGCCATGACGGTTTCGCGCGGCTCGTTCTACGCGCTGCTCGGACCGAACGGCTCCGGCAAGTCGACCGCCATGCGGCTGCTGCTGGGTGCACTCGAGCCGCAGCAGGGTGACGTCAGGTTCGAGGGCAAGCGTGTGCAGGAATGGTCGCGCCGCGAGCTCGCTCGCCGCATCGGCGTCGTCTCGCAGCACGAGGAGCTGCCGTTTCCGATGACGGTGCGCGAGCTGGTCGCCCTCGGCCGCTACCCGCACCTGGGCGCATGGCACCGCGAGTCGGACGCGGACCGCAGTGCCGTGCAGCGCGCACTCGAGCGCTGCGAGCTGACCGACCTGGTCGCGCGTCCCGCCTCCGCGCTGTCTGGCGGGGAGTTGCAGCGGGCGCGCATCGCGCGCGCCCTCGCGCAGGAGCCGCGCACCCTCGTCCTGGACGAACCGACTGCGTCGCTCGACATCGCGCACGAGATGGCGATTTTCGAGCTGCTCGCCGGGCTCGTCGCCCATGATGGCACCACCGTCGTCGTCATCACCCACAACATCAACCTCGCCGCGCGCTACGCCGACCGCCTGCTGCTCCTGCACGGGGGACGGATCGCGGCAGAGGGCAGTGCGGCGCAGGTGCTCACGCGCCAGCGGCTCGAGCACGTGTACGGGTGGCCGCTGCACGTTCATCCGCATCCCGGACCCGGCCCCGATACCGGCGCGCCCCAGGTCGTGCCGGTCGCGCGCGGGGACGCGGCAGGCAGACCGAATGACTGAACACACCAGCTCCCGAACATGGAGTCAGCCGTGAACCGATACATCCGTCGCCGCACAGCACTCGCCGCCGTTGCCGCGGTGCTTACGTCGTTCGCCGCCGACACGGCTGCAGCGCAGGAGCCCGTCGACACGATTCCGCTGGACAGCCTGGTCGTCACCGCGACCCGGCAGCCTCTCCCGCGCGACGCCGTGCCCGCTGCGGTCAGCGTGATTGCCGGCGACGAGCTGCGCGCGCGTGGAGAACGCCTGCTCGTGGATGCACTGCGCCTCACGCCGGGCACGGCGATGGTGCAGTCCGGGCCGCAGGGGGCGCTTGGCGCCGTCTACCTGCGCGGGGGCGAGAGCGACTACGTGCGCGTGCTCGTCGACGGCGTGCCCGTGAATCAGCCGGGCGGCTCCTTCGACTTCGCGCACCTGCGCACGGAGGACGTCGAGCGCATCGAGATCGTGCGCGGGCCGGTCAGCGTGCTGTACGGCTCCGACGCGGTGACCGGCGTGATCCACGTGATCACCCGGCGCGGCACGGGCGCTCCACGCATCACGGCAGCGATCACCGCGGGCAGGTCGGACCGGGTCGGGCCCGAGGCGGACGGCGCATCCGACGCGCTCGGCTTCGATGCCGGCATTGCCGGCGCGGCCGGCAGCTTCGATTACGCCGCAACCGCGGCGCGCTACACGACCGACGGCGCCTACGCCTTCAACAACGACTATCACAACAACAGCGCCAGCGCGCGACTCGGCTGGTCGAACGTGACGAGCGGCATCCGACTGAACGCACGCTACACGGACGGCGAATACCACTATCCGACCGACGGTTCGGGGGTGTTGTCCGACTACAACGCATTCCGCACGTCGCGGGCGCTGACGCTCGGCGCGAGCGTCACACACGCGCTGACGCAGCGCACCCGTGCCAGCATCGACGTCGCGCTGCACGATGACGAGGCCGACGAGGACGACGCGCCCGACTCTGCCGCGGACACGCTCGGCTTCTACGCGTTCCAGGGCACGACGAACGCGCAGCGTCGCAGCATCGACGGCCGCATCGACATGGACGCGGGCATCGCGCAGCTCACCGTCGGCGCTGCCGCCGAGGAGCAGGACGGCGACACGTGGTCCAGCAGCATGAGCCAGTTCGGCCCCTGGGCCGATTCCGCCGAGTACTCGCGCTCCTCGCGCGCTGCATACGCCCAGGTCGTGTCCACTCCCGTGCAGCGCGTTACGCTGACGGCCGGCAGCCGCATCGACGACGGCGAGTACGGCACCTTCGCGACCTGGCGAGCCGGCGTGAGCGTGCGACCCGGCGCGTGGGTCCTGCGCGCCGCTGCCGGCAGCGCGTTCAAGGAGCCGACGTTCTACGAGAACTACGCACGCGGTTTCGTCACCGGAAACCCCGACCTCGACCCCGAGCGCTCACTCAGCTACGAGGTCGGCGTCGAGCGCACGCTGTTCCGGGATCGCGCGCGCATCGCCGCAACGGCGTACACACAGGAGTTCGAGGACCTGATCCAGTACACCAGCACACCGGCCGAGCCCGGCGCGCCCAACTATTTCAACCTCGGCGCTGCGCGCGCCCGCGGGCTCGAAGTCAGCGCAAACGTTTCACTGCCCGCGAACCTGCGGCTGGACGTCGCATACGACTGGCTGGACACCGAGGTCACATCATCGGGCACGGAGGGAGACCTGACGTTCCTCGAGGGGGAGCGCCTGCTCCGCCGCCCCGAGCACCGCATCGCCGGCTCGCTGCAGTGGACCCGCGGCGCCGCCAGCGCATGGCTCGGCGTCTCGCATGCCGGCGAACGCATCGACCTCGACTTCAGCAATCCCGACGCGCCGAACGGCGAGCGCATCACGCTCGGCGGCTACACGCTCATCAATTCATCCGCCACGGTGCCGATCACACGCAGCGGCTGGGGCGATGTTGCGGCGACGTTGCGCATCGAGAACGTGCTGGATGAAAGGTACGAGGAGGTGCTGGGGTTTCCGGCGCGTGGACGTGCGGTCTTCGTCGGTGCGAAGGTGTCGCTCGGAGGTTGATGCGGTTGCGATCTACCGCGAATTTATTTCACCGCTGAGGCGCGGAGGGCGCTGAGGAACAACCCGCCTTCGTGATCGCTGGATAGCTGCGCATTTTACGCTCGCGGCATGCGCAGCTATCCGGATGATTATGGTTGAACTCACGGCCACGAGGATTCGAGGATGTCTTCAACTGCGCCGCCACGCCACCCCGTGGAAGGCATGGAAGCGCGCGCGGCGAGGGGTGCCCAGGCGCAGTGCGGGATCCATCGCGGCGAAAAAGCCAACTACAACTACTTCGTTCCTCTGCGCTCTCCGCGCCTCAGCGGTGAAATAATGCGACCGGGATACAATCACTCGTCCGTGAGCAACGCCCGATAGCTCTGGTACCGCTCTGAGGACACTTTGCCCTCGTCGACGGCCGACTGCACCGCGCAATCCGGCTCGTGGGTATGCGTGCATGATCCGCCGAAGCGGCACTGTCCGAGGTACGGCCTGAATTCCGGGAACGCCTCGTCCAGCCGCTCCGGGTCCATGCCCCAGAGACCGACCTCGCGCAGGCCGGGTGTGTCCACGACATGGCCGCCGCAGTCGAGCCGGATGAGTCGGGCGGAGACCGTGGTGTGGCGCCCCTTGTTCACTGCCTCGCTGACCGCGCCCACACGCAGGGACAGCCCCGGCTCGAGCGTGTTCAGCAGGCTCGACTTGCCCACACCGGACGGACCTGCAACCACACTTTCATGCCCGCAGAGCAGCGCGCGGAAGCGGTCGAGGTTGATGTCCTGCTTCGTGCTCGTGAACAGGACGTCGTAGCCGGCCGCGGTGTATGGAGCGAACTGCGCTGACAGGGCGTCGGGGTCATCGACCGCGTCGCTCTTGTTGATCACGATCCGAGCAGCCAGGCCATTCAGCTCGGCGAGGACGAGGAAGCGGTCGAGCATGCGGAGGCGCGGCTCCGGGCTGGCCGCGGCGAATACCACGACGACCTGCTCGACATTTGCGACGATGACCTTGGCCTTGCGCGCGTTGCGGCCGGGCGCGCGGCGCGCCAGCTCCGTGCGCCGCGGTGCGACGTTCTCGATCGTCGCTTCCTCACCCTCACGCTCGGCGACGTCGACGATGTCCCCTACCACCACGCGGTCGCCCGTTCGCTGCTCCAGCTTCAGCCGCCCGCGCAGCCGTGTCGGCAGCTCGCGGCCCTGGTCCAGCTCGACCGTGTAGACGCCGCCCACGGTCTCGATCACGCGACCGCGCAGCAATCGTGGAGAGGCTTCGGAGTCCGAAGGCGCGGATCGAGAGTGGGGGTTCAGTGGGTCGCCGTTCTTTCGTATGGACGCAGAAGCGCCGCGCACTTCGCTCTCGCGATGCACGCGGCGCTCACTCATGGACGAGCGGTGCGGCCGTCAGGCCGCGAAGCTCTCGAGCGCGCTGCCGAGATCGCCCTCACGCAGCCGCTTCAGTGCACGGTCGCGCAGCTGGCGCACACGCTCGCGCGTGACACCCAGCATGTTGCCGATCTCTTCCAGCGTGTGCTCACGGCCGCCGTCCAGGCCGAAGTAGAGACGCACGACCTTGGCGTCACGCGGCTGCAGCGTCTCGAGTGCCTTCTCGATGTGCTCGCTCAGCAGCCGCTCCTCGACCTGCTCTTCCGGCTCGTACGCCTCGTCGTGCATGAACCGCTCGACGAGCTGGCTGTCGTCGCTGTCACCGATCGGCGCGTCCAGCCGGATCTCCGCCGCGTTCAGCGTCGACAGCGACGTCACCACTTCCGGCGTCAGCGCCGCCGCACCCGCGACCTCCTCGATCGTCGGGTCACGACGCAGCTCCTGCTTCAGCCGCTCCCGCTCGCGGAAAATGCGCGCGAGGTCGCTCGCACGATTCAGCGGCACGCGCACCGCACGCCCCTGGTTCGCCAGCGACGCGAGGATCGCCTGCCGGATCCACCATACCGCGTACGAGATGAACTTCACCCCCTGATCCGGATCGAACTTGCGCGCCGCCGTCACCAGCCCGACGTTGCCCTCCTGGATCAGGTCGATCAGCGAGACACCCCGATTCTGGTACTTCTTGGCCACACTGATCACGAAACGCAGGTTCGCACGCACCAGTGCCTGCACTGCATCCTCGTCACCGGCCAGCGCACGGTGACCCAGCTCGATCTCCTGCTGCGGCGTCAGCAGCTCGTGCCGGCTGACTTCACGCAGGTACTGATCGAGTGCCGAGCGCTCTTCGCTGGCGCCCGCGAACCCTTCTACCTCTATGTTGTGCCGCCGGCCGCGCCGACGCGCCTCGGTCACGCTTGCCATTTAGACCGCTCGCCTGCTGAATTCGACAGTACTGCACGTGCGGCAGACTCTCATCGCAACACTGCAAGGAGTCTGCCCCCTCGACCGCTTCCGTGTCTGTCGGGAATACCCCGCCGCGCGTACCTGAAACCCCGTCGCACGACAAGTAGTTCCGCGCGCGCGAGGGCGAGGAAGTTGCACTCGCAGAGCGCGCAGTCAAGAGTGGTGTGGCCGGGTATCCCGGCAGCGGGACGAGTCGTCTCGTCCTACTCCTCGGGCTCCGGCGGCGGTTCGTCCCGCCCCTGTCCGGCCGTGTCGCCCGCCAGCAGCTGCTCCAGCGACGGCGGCGCCGCCGTTCCCGGGCGCGTCAGGTCCTCGCGCAGGCCGGCCACCTCGGCAGCCAGCGCGCGGATGGCAGCCAGCACCGTGTCCCGGGGCACCCCACTCTGGAACTGGGCCAGAATCCGGTCCGCCTCCGCCTGGATCTGCCGCAGCCGGGAGTCGACCAGGTACCGTTCGTCGGGGATCCACTGGAACGGGCGGCGTGTTTCGAGGAGCCGGTCCGTGATGGCCTCGGCGCGGAGGATGCCGGCGCCGCCGTCGCCCAGCTCGTTCTGGAGCGCGGTGTCCAGTTCCCGGGCGAGCAGCTCGAGGGCCTGCTCGACGCCGTGGTCGCTGCTGAGGGGCGCGAGAGCGGCGGCCGGCGGCGGCGTCGCCGGCTGGGCGATCGCTTCATCCGGCGAGCGTCCGCAGGCGGGTGCGGCGACGAGAACCAGGGCGATGAAGGAGCGAATGCGCATTTCCGGTCACGTGACGAGGCAATCCATATGCCGGCGGATGCTGCCGCGGGAGCAGTCGTGCGACTGACCAGCGGAGCGTGCAGCCACCTCGGGCTGCGCCGGCGACGCAATGAAGATGCACTGCTGGACGCGCCGCGGCACGGGGTGTTTGCGGTCGCGGATGGAATGGGCGGCCATCCTGCCGGCGATGTGGCGAGCGGGATCGCAATCGATACGCTGCGTGAGCGGGTCGTGGCCGCAGGCGACGTCTCCACGCCGGAGCAGTTGCTCGAGCACGCCTTTGCCGCCGCCAACGACGCGCTCCTCGCCCACGCCCTGGCGCGGCCGGATCACAGCGGACTGGGCACGACGATGACGGCGCTGCTGGTGCAACCGCGCGCTGCGGTGGTCGGGCACATCGGCGACTCCCGCCTGTACCTGCTGCGCGGCGGGGAGTGGCGCCAGCTCACGACGGATCATACGTGGGTCGAGCGAGAGGTCGCGCACGGGCGCCTGACCCGTGAGGCTGCGCGCAACCACCCGCACGCCGCGGTGCTGCTGCGGGTTCTCGGCGGCGCCGATGCCGCAATCGACCGGTTCCACCTGGAGCTGCGCCCGGGTGATCGGCTGCTGCTCTGCACGGACGGTGTGTCCAACGCCGTGCAGCCGGCCGACCTCGCCGCTATCGTGCGGCAGCCGCTCGCGCCGGCCGAGATCGCGCGCCACCTGTGCGAAGCGGCGGACGCCGCGGGTGGGTTCGACAACAGCACAACGGTCGTGATCGACGTCGCATCCACTGAACAGACCTGACCACCCCGACAAGACAGCGAGGCAATGGAAGGACTCTTCGCAACCGACACCGTATTCCTGGGCAATCCTCTGCGCACGTGGCTCCTGGCCGCTGCCACGGCGCTGATCGTCTACATCGGGCTCAAGCTGCTGCGGCGCGTCCTGATCCGGTACGTAAGCCGGCTTTCGCGCCGTACGGCCACATACGCCGACGACGTCATTCGCGAGACGATCTCGCGAACCCGCGTATTCTTCATCGTCTTCGCCTCGCTGTATGCGGGTTCGCGCGTGCTCCTGATGACGCCCGACGTGCAGGGCGCGGTCAAGTTCCTCGGCGTCGTCGTCATCACGCTGCAGATCGCGATCTGGGGCAACGCCATCCTGACGGGTGTCGTCGAGGGCGAGACCAGGAAGCGGCTCGCTGCAGACCCCAACAGTGTCACCACTCTCGGTGCGCTGTCCTTCATTGGTCGCGTCCTGCTCTGGACGGTGCTGCTGCTGGTCGCGCTCGAGAATCTCGGGGTCGACGTCACGGCGCTGCTCACGGGGCTCGGCATCGGCGGCATCGCCGTCGCTCTCGCCGTGCAGAACATCCTGGGCGACCTGCTGGCTTCGTTGTCGATCGTGCTGGACAAGCCGTTCGAGGTGGGCGACTTCATCGTCATCGACGACAAGTCGGGGACCGTCGAGCGCGTGGGTCTCAAGACGTCGCGCATCCGTGCGCTGTCCGGCGAGCAGCTCGTGTTCTCGAACAGCGACCTGCTGAGCGCGCGCATCCAGAATTTCAAGCGGATGTACGAGCGCCGTATCGTGTTCTCGGTGGGTGTGACCTATGCCACGCCACGCGAGCGGCTGCAGCAGATCCCGGACATCATGCGCGCAGCGATCGAGGCGCAGGAGCACGCGCGCTTCGACCGCGCGCACTTCGCGAAGTACGGCGACTTCGCCCTGCTGTTCGAGGCCGTCTACTACGTGAAGGTGCCGGAGTACAACGTGTACATGGACGTGCAGCAGGCGATCAACCTGCGCATGCACGAGGTGTTCGAGGCGAGCGGCATCGAGTTCGCGTTTCCGACGCAGACCATCATTCTGCAGCAGCAGACCGCGCAGTAGGACAGCGGGCAACAACAGGGAAACGAAGCGGGCCGCTCCAGTCCGGAGCGGCCCGCTTCGTTTCGGTTGTGCGCAGCCGAACAGCTTACCAGCTCACCCAGAGATCGAAGCGCCAGTTTTCCGGACCGTCCAGTGCGCGGGCGAGGTCCGCGCGCACGAGCCCATCCAGGAACGTCGCGCCGACGCCCAGCGAGCGAAGCGCGCCATCGGTCGTGAAGCTGTTCCGGTCACCGGCCCATGCGACGTCGCCGAACAGCGCGAAGCGAGCGACCGGCCAGCCGCGCGCGACCTCGGCACGCGCCCGCCAGAAGGAGTTGCCGACGGCGGAGCTGCCGTCGTAGCCGCGCAGCGTGGCCGGACCGCCGAGGTAGAACAGGCGCTGCGCCGGCACGTCGCCGGTCGATGTGCCTGCCGCACCCTCCACGGATGCGCGCAGCTTCGCGAACAGCGGGAAGCCCGCGCGCAGCGTGAGCGCTGAGCGTCCGAACTGGAAGTCACCGCCCGCGCCATCGAGCGCGAGCGAGGCGCGCGCCTGCCAGCCGGCGGGGTCGCGGCCGACGCCGCCGTGCAGCTCGAGCTCCCCGCCCAACAGGTCCGCCTCGTCGGCCACGATGTTCGGCCGGAACGTGCGGCCATCGTCGAATACCTGCGGCAGGCTGAAATCTGTTTCCGTCTCGACGGCGTCGTGACGCTCCGCGTACAGCCGCAGCCCGTACCACTGCGCCCGGGTGGCGGAGGGCACCACCTCGATGGATGCGCCGAGCGCCTCGTAGTACTCGCCGTCGTCGCGGCCGAGCACGAGTGCATTGAACGAGTTGCCGATGCCGAACGGCCGGGTCGCCGGGTCGACCGCGCGTACGCCGTTGTAGAGCGAGAGACGGTAATCGCGCGCCAGGGTCGGGCGGGTAATACCGAGCTCCACGTCCGGCCGCGGCTCCGCGAGGGCGAGGCGGGCAGTGGCGTCCAGCCGCAGCCGGCCCAGGTCCAGCTCGCTGCGCGCGCCGATCGACAGCCCTTCCACCCGGTTGTAGCGCAGCAGTCCCGGCGCGCCGAGCCCCCACGCGAACGTCGGTCGCGGTGCCTGCCAGGGCGCCTCGTCGATGTCGCCGAGTCGCTCCGCCAGCTCACGCACGCGCCGCAGATCGGCATCCCAGTCGGCGTCGTTCTCGTAGATCGACGGTGGCAGGTACTCGCTCGCGAGCAGCTCCGCAGAATCGGGCAGCTCCACGATCAGCTCGCGCCCGCACGCGTCGGTGCCGCGCCCCGTCTCCTCATCCATGGTGAACCGCCGCGGCTCGTCGTCAGACGTGGTGTCCGCGTCCACGCCCGGCGTCGTGTCGCCGGGCGTCGTCGGCGACGATGTGCTGTCCGCGCGCGTGCGACGCTCGCGGCGTGCGTCGTCGGTGTCCACCGCGACAGTCATCCGCACCGCCGGCGTGCACCGCTGCCGCTCCGTGACCGAGTCCGGCATCACGATGCGCGGTCGCGTCGGATCGCCCTCGACGTCGTAATCGGTGTAGCTCAGGCTGTAGCTGAACGGCATTCGCAGCAATGAAGTGACCTGCAGCACGCCTTCCGCGGCGACCGTGCGTGGCAGCCACCACCGGAAATCCCAGTAGGCATACTCCAGCGTCACATACTCCAGCTCGAAGCGGATCGGCTTGAGCAGGCCGGGCACGTCGTCGCCGTCCTCGTCGTCCTCTTCGATGTCGAAGGCGCGCGCCGGCCGGAACACCGCCTGGACCACGGCATTGGTTTCCTGCTCGATCCAGAACGAGCCCGTCACGAGCCGGAAGTCGGAGCGTCGCGGCACCACGCGCAGCTCGACCAGGCGGACCGTGCGCCCGTCCGGCAGGCGGATCTCAGTGGTATCACCCGATTCGTAGCGGTAGTCGCGCTCGGCGCCGGGCGCGAGCGGGTTGCGCCAGCCGTCGTTGTTCAGGCGCATCAGCATCTCGCTGTCCACCGGGTCGAACGCGAGGTGGGGAACGAAGCTGCGAAGGTCGTCGGGGATCTGCGGTGCACCTTTGACGGGCGGGATCACCTCGCGCGAGCCGAGCACCTCCAGCCGGATCGGCCCTTCGCGTCGCCACTCGATCTGCGTGGCGGTTTCCCGCCGGTACAGCGTCCGGTCCCGACCGGGAAGACGAAGACCCGCCGCGATGCGTTCGCGGGCCAGGGCGTCGTAGGCATCGATCGAGGTGTCCACGGTGCGGCGCCGGCTGCGCGCCCGCTCGACCAGGTCGCGCGCGACTTCGTCGCGGTAGGCATCGGCGAGCTGCGC
>DASTYK010000004.1 GCA_035764935.1 Longimicrobiales bacterium
GCTCAGTATTGCGGGCTTACTGGCGGAACGGGTTCGAGGTACGACGCTGCTCGGCATCCTCGGCGGCCTCGCCCTGATGTTGGCGACACTGTCACGTGCCGCCCTCGCTTCGGCCGCCATCATGACTTTGGTCGTGTTCTACGCGGCTGTGCGATGGCCCGACCATCGGGCCGCGCTGCGGACGATTTGCCTGCTGCTGCTCGCCGTAGGTTTAGCCACCGCCGCTGTTCTGCAGGTGGACGCCATCCGGGAGCGTCTGGACATCACCCGCTTCGGCAGTGTACAAGAGGCTGCGTTGAGCGGGCAGTTTACCAGCGGGCGCGCGATCCTGTGGGTGATCGTCGCCAATGCTGGCATGTCCGAGCCCTTGTTCGGCCATGGCACGGGCAACGTGATGCTGCTGCTTGGCCGGAGTCTGAGCGGCGACGTGCTTTTTCCACATAACGAATTTCTGAGGCTGTTCTACGACGGCGGCTTCATCGGTGCTGGCCTGCTCGCCGCGTGTTGGATCGGCCGAGCAACCCGTCACCTGCGGGGACTCAACCGCACTCGCCGGCGGGATTCGCGCATCGCCATGCGTCATCTTGCTGCGTTGAACGTGAGTATCGGCGTGCTCTGCGGCGCCCTGTTTGACAACGTACTGCTCTATATGTTCGTCCAGGTGCCGGCCTTCATGGTCCTTGCAATTGCGGACTCCTCCGCGCGTACGAATGACATGCGAGAGCCGGTCGGGCATTTTGACGAGGACAGGTATACAGATGGGAATGTCGACTGACGTGAGTCCCACGCGACGTGATGCTAGCAGCGAACACGTTTCATTTGCAGGACTTGCGGCCGTACTGCTGCGCTACCTGCCGACGGCGGTCTGGGTAGGCGCGGGATGCGCGCTGCTCCTGCTGGTCGTGGCAATTCTTGGGGGAAAAACCTACGTCGCCCGATCCACCCTGAAACCGGCCGCGGGTTCACAAGCGAACTCGTCCATGATGGCAATGGCCTCTCAGTTGGGGCTGCCGTTCGGAATGTCCGCAGACGTAGGCTCACTTGCACTGTATGAGGAAGTGCTCCGCTCGCGGCGGGTGCTCATCGAGGCGCTACAGACCGAGTACACATTTAAGGACGGTGACCGTACGATTCAGCGGACGTTGGCCGAAGTCTATGCTGGCAGACCGGTGACTGCCGATAACGCCAACGATCTCATTAAACGCTTGCGCGATGAGGTGCGGATCCATCTCAACGATGCCGCTGGCACAATCACCATCGAAACGGTCGCAGAGCTGCCCCTCCTGGCGGAGGTGGTCAACGTCCGGCTGCTTGAACTGCTCAACGAATTCAACCTCAACTACCGACAGTCCCGCGCACGTGCCGAAAGGGAGTTCCTCGAAACCAGGACTCGTGCACAGGCGGAGCGGCTCGCGGCTGCCGAAGAGGCACTCCAGCGATTTCTCACGAGTAATCGCAATTTCGGCGAGTCGTCCGAACTAGGTTTCGAATACCAGCGCCTGCAGCGTGCCGTCGCCTTCCATCAGCAGATATACCTTTCTCTTTCGCAGTCGCTGGAACAGGCGCGACTCGATGAGGTGCGCAACACGGATGTCATCGTGGTCGTCGACAACCCGGAGGGATCCGCGATGGAGTCCGGTGGGGGAGTGTTGCGCGCGGTGATCGCTGGCTTCGCCGGGACGATCGTCGTGCTGCTCGCAGGCCTGTTGGTGGAGAACTTCCGCAGGGAGCGAGTTTATGCACCGTCGGAGTATCGGACAATGGTGGAGATGAGAAAAACCTTAGGGATGAGAATGCTACCGGCAGCTTTTCGAGCTGGAACGAAGAAGCATTCGTCGTGACATCAGGTCAAGGTCACATGGCGCATGGCACACCTGAACGGCTTTGACACTGATATCCAGCATCATAATCATGGTTCGCACTCCTGATTCGGCGCCGTTAGTGGCAGTAAGCAGTGACAGTCACGGTCCCCGCGTTTGCGTGCCCACTTGATGCTCGTGCGCTCGGTCCGGTGTCACGGCGCGCGAACCAGGGTAATCGTCCGCTGGGCTCCTTCCCGCCACTTCGGTGTACATTCGGTCTTATGGCCACTTTCGACCTCAAACTCCCCTTCGAGCTCTCCGGCGACCAGCCCTCGGCGATCGAGGAGCTGTCCGCCGGGTTCCGCGAAGGTGAGCGCTTCCAGACCCTGCTCGGCGTCACGGGCTCCGGCAAGACCGTCACGATGGCGAACACCATCCAGCGGCTGGGCCGGCCCACGCTGGTGATGTCCCACAACAAGACGCTGGCGGCGCAGCTCTACGGCGAGCTGAAGCAGTTCTTCCCGCACAATGCGGTCGAGTACTTCATCTCGTACTACGACTACTACCAGCCGGAAGCGTACGTGCCGTCGTCGGACACGTACATCGAGAAGGACAGCTCGATCAACGAGGACATCGAGCGGCTGCGGCTGCGGGCGACGTCGTCGCTGATGGAGCGGGACGACGTGATCGTCGTGGCGTCGATCTCCTGCATCTACGGCCTGGGCGACCCGATCCAGTACCGGCAGCTCATGCTGATGCTGGAGGTGGGGCAGCAGATCACGCGGCGCGACATCCTCCAGTCGCTGGTGCGGATCCAGTACGCGCGCAACGACATGGAATTCGTGCGCGGCACGTTCCGGGTGCGCGGCGACGTGGTCGAGGTGTTTCCGGCGTACGAGGAGCAGGCGGTCCGGATCGAGCTGTGGGGCGACGAGATCGAGCGCATCAGCCGCTTCGACCCGATCACGGGGGAGACGATCGTGCGGCTGCAGCGCGCGGCGATCTACCCGGCCACCCACTTCGTCACGCAGAAGAGCACGGTCGAGCGCGCCATCCACCTGATCCGCGACGAGCTGGAGGAGCGGCTGCTGGAGCTGCGCGGGGCCGGCAGGCTGCTCGAGGCGCAGCGGCTGGAGCAGCGCACCAACTTCGACATCGAGATGCTGCTCGAGATCGGCACGTGCCCGGGCGTCGAGAACTATTCGCGCCACCTCACAGGGCGCGCGGCGGGTGAGCGGCCGGCGTGCCTGTTCGACTACTTCCCCGAGGACTTCCTCGTCATCGTCGACGAGTCGCACCAGACGGTCCCGCAGATCCGCGGGATGTACAACGGCGACCGGGCGCGCAAGCTGACGCTGGTCGACTACGGGTTCCGGCTGCCGAGCGCGCTGGACAACCGCCCGCTCACGTTCGACGAGTGGGAGGAGATGGTGCCGCGCGCGATGTTCGTCTCCGCGACGCCGGGCGAGTACGAGCTGGCGAAGACGCACGGCGTCGTGGTCGAGCAGCTCATCCGGCCGACGGGCCTGCTGGATCCTCCGGTCGAGGTCCGCCCCGTCAAGGGCCAGGTGGACGACCTCCTCGCCGAGATCCGCGTGCGGGAGAGGCGCGGCGAGCGGGTGCTGGTGACCACGCTGACCAAGCGCATGGCCGAGGACCTGACGGACTACCTGGCGCAGGTGGGGGTGCGGGTGCGTTACATGCACGCGGACATCGACGCGATCGAGCGGATGGAGATCCTGCGCGACCTGCGCCTGGGCCGCTTCGACGTGCTGGTCGGCATCAACCTGCTGCGCGAGGGGCTGGACCTGCCGGAAGTCTCACTGGTCGCGATCCTGGACGCGGACAAGGAAGGGTTCCTGCGCGACGAGCGCTCGCTGATCCAGACGATCGGCCGCGCCGCCCGCAACGTGAACAGCGTCGCCATCATGTACGCGGACCGGATCACCGGCTCCATGCAGCGCTGCCTCGACGAGACGACGCGCCGCCGGGAGATCCAGCGGGCATACAACGAGGAGCACGGTATCACGCCCCAGACGATCCGCAAGAGTGTCGAGGAGCTGATGCTGTCCACGCGCGTCGCGGACGCGCGCATGGATCCGAAGGCGCGCGGCGCCGGGGCAGGGAAGGTGGCCGAGCAGCCGGCGTCCTATGCCAGCGAGGTGGATCTGGAGGAGTGGGCCAAGATCCTCGAGGCCGAGATGAACGACGCGGCCACCAACCTCGACTTCGAGCGAGCGGCGCGGCTGCGTGATGAGCTGCTCGATGTACGGGCGAAGCTCACCGGTGCGGCTTAGCTTGCGCGGTAGATCGCTAGATCTCGAATCCTAAAATGACCGGGGCGGGATGAAAGTCGCACTGATTACGGGGATCACCGGTCAGGACGGATCGTACCTGACCGAGCTGCTGCTGTCCAAGGGGTACGAGGTGCATGGCGTGATTCGGCGGGCGTCTCAGTTCAACACCGACCGGATCGACCACCTCTACAAGGACCCGCACGAGCGCACGAATCTGTTTCTGCATTACGGCGACCTGCTGGACGGCGCTGCACTGCGCCGCATCATCGCCGAGACCGACCCGGACGAGATCTACCATCTGGGTGCGCAGTCGCACGTCAAGGTCTCCTTCGAGCAGCCGTCCTACACTGCCAATACAGACGCCCTCGGCACCCTGCGCCTTCTCGAAGCGCTGCGAGACCAGTGCAACGGAACTGGGAAAGTGGTGAAGCTCTACAACGCGGGGTCGTCGGAAATGTTCGGAGCTGCTGAGCCTCCGCAAAGCGAAGCCACACCCTTCTACCCACGAAGTCCGTACGCAGTGAGCAAGGCTGCGGCGCACTGGTATGCCGTGAATTACCGGGAGGCTTACGGTCTCTTCATCGCCAACGGCATCCTGTTCAACCACGAGTCGCCGCGCCGTGGAGAGACTTTTCTGACGCGCAAGGTGACTCGCGCGGTAGGTCGTATCGCGACCGGGCTCCAGGACAAGCTTTATCTTGGGAACATGGATGCAAAGCGCGACTGGGGCTTTGCCGGTGACTACGTAAAGGCCATGTGGCTGATGCTGCAACAGGACGATCCAGAGGACTTCGTGATTGCGACCGGGAAGTCGTACTCCGTCCAGCAGTTTGTGGAGGCCGTCTTTCGTGAGGCGGGGCTGGACTGGCGCAACCACGTTGTGTCCGATCCGCGCTACTTCCGCCCGACCGAAGTGGATCATCTCGAGGGTGATGCGTCCAAGGCACGCGCCAAGCTGGGCTGGAAGCCAGAGGTCAGCTTCAGCGAGCTGGTGAAGATGATGGTCGCACACGACCTGGAGCTGGCGCGACAGGAGCGTACGCTGCGTGACGCGGGCCACGTCGTGACTGCACGCGGTGCGGCTTCATTCTGATGATGCAGCGTATCCTGCACACGATGGGGCCGGAGAGTCGTATCTACATCGCCGGTCACAGTGGCCTCGTCGGTTCCGCCATCGTGCGCCGCCTGCAGGAACAGGGCTTCCACAACCTCCTGCTTCCGCGTCGCAGCGAGCTGGATCTCACCCGCCAGGACGACGTCGAGCGGTTCTTCGGCTCCGAGAAACCGGAATATGTGTTCATGGCAGCCGCGAGGGTCGGTGGCATACTGGCGAATGACACGTACCCTGCCGACTTCATCCGTGATAACGCGCTGATCGAGATGCTCATGCTCGATGCCGCACATCGGCATGGCACCGAAAGGGTGCTCTTCCTGGGCAGCTCCTGCATCTACCCGAAGCATGCGCCGCAGCCGATGAAGGAGGAGTACCTCCTCACCGGACTGCTCGAGCCGACGAATGAGGCTTACGCGATCGCCAAGATCCTGGGCATAAAGGCCGTCGAGGCATACCGGCGGCAGCATGGTGTGAGGTGGATCAGCGCGATGCCCACCAATCTCTACGGGCCGAACGACAATTTCGACCTGCAGACGAGCCACGTTCTACCTGCGTTCATCCGGCGGTTCCACGAGGCGAAGGAGGGCGAGGCTGCGTCGGTGACGGTGTGGGGAAGCGGCACTCCCCGGCGCGAGTTCCTCCACGTGGACGATCTTGCCGACGCACTCGTCTTCCTCATGCAGAACTACGACGGCGAGGGGTTCGTCAATATCGGCGTGGGCGAAGACGTGACGATCAGGGAGCTGGCGGAACTGGTGCGGCGGGTCGTCGGCTACGAGGGGACAATCGAGTTCGATACATCAAAGCCGGATGGCACGCCACGCAAGCTCATGGACGTCTCGCGACTCACCCAGCTGGGCTGGCGAGCACGGATCGGGCTCGAGGAGGGGATTCGGTTGACCTATGACTGGTATCGCGGTTCTCTCGACAGCGAGGGCAGCCTGCCGGGGGCTCGCGCCGCCGTATGATTGACGACTGCTGGCGAACGATTCCGGGCCCTTACGACGGGCTGCCGACGCGCTCGTTCGCCTCATCCGGGTACATCGGCTGAGCCCGTTCGATCAACAGGTAGACCGTCAAGACTAGGACCAGGGCGCCGACCAGCAGGATCGGCGCCCTTCGTGTATCTGCCACCATCAGGTAGGCGATAGCGCCGAGCAGCACATTCAATCCGACCACCGCACCTGTCACGACGGCGTGAGCCAGCCCCGCCTGCACCGCGCGCTGGTACGCGTGCCGCCGGTGCGCCACGAACCACACCTCGCCGTGCAGCACCCGCCGCAGCAGCGTCACCGTCGCGTCCACGAAGAACACTGCGCCCAGCACGAGCCACACGAACAGCGGCGGTCCGCCCAGGTTCTCCGAGCCGAGCGCGACGACCGCGATGCAGTAGCCGAGCAGCCCCGAGCCGACGTCGCCCATGAAGATCTTCGCGGGGTCCCAGTTCCAGACGAGAAAGCCCGCGGCTGCGGCGGCGATCACGGCGGCGGCGATCGCGACGGATGATGCACCCATGAGCGACGCCAGCAGCGCACCGACCGCGCACACGACCAGCGCCTCGGACGCGGCAATGCCGTCGATGCCGTCCATGAAGTTGTAGAGGTTGATCAGCCAGACGATGC
>DASTYK010000005.1 GCA_035764935.1 Longimicrobiales bacterium
CTTCGTCATCCAGACCTGGACGGTGATCTCCGGCTCGATGGAGGACACCCTGCTGGTCGGCGACTTCCTCGTGCTGAGCAAGTCCGCGTACGGTGCGACCGTGCCCGGAACCGAGATGACACTGCCCGGCTACACGACGCCGGAGCGCGGCCACATCGTCGTCTTCCGCGGCCATCACGAGCCCATCGACCTGGTCAAGCGGCTCGTCGGAGTTCCCGGCGACACGCTCGCGATGCGGGCAGGCCAGCTCATCGTGAACGGCGCCCCCCAGCACGAGCCGTACGTCGTGCGGACCGACCCCGGCAGCGACGCATACCACCCCAGCATGGACTGGCAGGCACGCTTCCTTGCCGACCCCGCCGCAGCACGGAGCTACCGCCCCACCCGCGATAACTGGGGCCCGATCGTCGTGCCGCCCAACAGCTTCTTCGTGATGGGCGACAACCGCGACCAGTCCCTCGACTCCCGCTACTGGGGGTTCGTCCCCATGGAATCGATCAAGGGCAAGGCAGTGATGCTCTACTTCTCCTGGGACCGCAACGCGAGCAGCTCGATTCCCCTGTTCGGCCACGTCCGCTGGGGCAGAGTCGGCGATCGGATCCAGTGAGATCACGCGGCCGCGACCGGAGTCGCGGCCGCTCTTTTTCTAGCGGTCCGCTATCGCGGCAGCAGCCGTTCCCGGCGTCCTGTCGGATTGCCGCAATACACGCGAATCCTCTCATTATCACCTGCCATTCTGACGCGCACGGCTGGAGCCGGTCGTGCGTCGCACGTCGACCAGCTTACTGAGTTGCTCACCGCGGGCCTGGACGGCGCGTGGCAAGCGACGTGCACCGCCGTACGACCGAGGCCGCAGCGCCGTGTTCGTGCGGGTCAGCGCAAGGAGTAGTGCAATGGTGGAACGTTTGAGACTGCCGGTGCTCCCCATGCGGGAGACGGTGATTTTTCCGGGTGTCGCTGTCCCGATCACGGCCGGTCGGCCGGGCACACTGGAAGCAATCGAGAAGGTGCTGGAGGGTGACCGTCGGCTGTTCGCGGTGTGCCAGCGCGAGAACGTGGATGATGCCCGGCCCGACGTGTTGTACGAGTACGGTGTCATCGTTCGGGTGATGCAGGTGCAGCGCACGCCGAACGGGCTGCAGCTGCTGATCCAGGGCGAGCGGCGCGCGAAGTCGCTCGGGTACCACACGTCCGGCACGGCGATGCTCGAGGCGGATGTGTGGGTGGTCGAGGAAGAGGAGCCGCGCCACGACGCAGCCCTGGAAGCACTCGACCGGGAGCTGCGTGAACGTGCGGGCGAGCTGGGCCGACGTCGCGGCATGCCGAGCGAAGCGCTCGCGCAGGTCGTGCAGGGCGTGGACGACCCCGGTGCGTTCGCTGACCTCGTCGCATTCTACCTGGACCTGCCGGCGCACGAGAAGCAGCGGCTGCTCGAGCTGTTCCCCGTAACCGAGCGCATGCGGCGGGTGCTCGTGGGCGTCGAGCGCGACCTGTTGCGCCTGGAGGCGCAGCAGGAGATCCAGCAGAAGGTGCAGGAGGAGCTGGGCGAGAAGCAGCGCGAGATGGTGCTGCGCGAACAGCTCAAGGCGATTCAGAAGGAGCTCGGCGACGAGGACGAAGCCGGCGACATCGAGGAGCTGGTCGAGCGCGTCGAGAACCTCGAATTGCCCGATGACGCGCGCAAGGAGATCGAGCGCGAGCTGAACAAGCTGCGGCGGACGAACCCTCAGTCCGCCGAGTACCAGGTGCTGCGCACCTACCTCGAGCTGGTCACCGAGCTGCCGTGGGGCACGCGCACCGAGGACAAGATCGACCTGAGCCGCGCCGAGGTGATCCTCGAGGAGGACCATTACGGGCTCGATGACGTCAAGGACCGCGTCCTCGAGTTCCTCGCCGTCCGCAAGCTGCAGATGGAACGGGCGGAGGAGGAGGCACAGGCCAGCGCGGACGAGGACGAGCTCGCACAGCGCACCGCGCCCATCGACATCGAGAGCGGCTCACCCGGCACACCGCACGTCGTCAACAGCACCGACCCGGAGGCGGACGAGCAGCCCGAGGACGCACGGGTCGACCGGGAGACCAAGCAGGTGCGCGCCAAGGCGCGCGCCGTAGGGCGCGGCCCTATCCTGCTGTTCGTCGGCCCGCCGGGCGTGGGCAAGACATCGATCGCGAAGTCGATTGCACGCGCGCTCGGGCGCAAGTACGTGCGCATCGCGCTCGGCGGCGCGCGTGACGAGGCGGACATCCGCGGGCATCGTCGCACCTATGTGGGTGCCATGCCGGGACGCATCATCCAGGGGCTCAGGCAGGCGGGCACCAAGAACCCGGTATTCCTGCTCGACGAGGTCGACAAGCTCGGCGTGTCGCTGCAGGGGGACCCGTCCGCGGCACTGCTCGAGGTGCTCGACCCTGCGCAGAACCACGCGTTCGTCGATCACTACCTCGGTGTGCCGTTCGACCTGAGTGAAGTGCTGTTCGTCGCAACAGCGAACTGGCGCGACCGGATCCCGGCCCCGCTGCTCGACCGCATGGAGACCGTCGATTTCGCCGGCTACACGGAGCAGGAAAAGCTCGAGATCGCGAAACGCTACCTGCTGCCCCGCCAGCGCGAGGAGAACGGGCTCAAGGAGTCACAGATCGATGTCACGGGGGACGCGCTGAGCCGTGTGATCAGCGAATACACACGTGAGGCGGGCGTGCGTCAGCTCGAGCGCGAGCTTGGCAAGATCGCGCGCAAGGCGGCCCGGCGAATCGCGGTCGAGGACGTCGACACGCTGCAGATCGATGCCGAGGACGTGCAGACCCTGCTCGGTCGCGCACGCGTTCACCCGGAGCGCGCCCGCGCAGAGGACCAGATCGGCGTCGCGACCGGCATGTACTACACGCCCATGGGCGGCGACATCATGTTCGTCGAGGCAAGCGTCTTCCGCACCAGCAAGGAGACGCTCATCCTGACCGGCCAGCTCGGCGACGTCATGAAGGAATCGGCGCGCGCAGCGCTGACCTACGCCAAGACCCACCACGACCGGCTCGGCATCCCCGAGGACAACCTCAAGGACCTCGAGCTGCACGTGCATGTGCCGGCCGGTGCAGTCCCCAAGGACGGCCCATCGGCAGGGATCACCATGGCGACCGCCATCGTGTCCGCCCTGTCCGGCCGGCCGGCGCGCAACGACGTCGCAATGACGGGCGAGATCACCCTGACCGGCCGCGTCCTGCCGATCGGCGGCGTCAAGGAAAAGGTGCTGGGCGCCTACCGGGCGGGCATCCGCGAGATCCTGCTGCCGCAGGCGAACGAGCCCGACCTGGACGACCTGCCCGCGGAGGTCCGCGAGCAGATGAAGTTCAACCTGGTCGAGGAGCTCGGTCAGGTGCTGGCCATCACGCTGCGCGGCGCGTCACTGCACGAGGGTCGCATCCGCTTCACGGAGGCGGCGGCAACGCCGTAGCCTCCACTCCCTGGGCCCGGGCTCCGGGCCCAGGCCCGGGCCCGCCTATTCCCGGGGACGGCATTCCCCTTGCTCCTGCCCTGCACTACCCGAACAAGGAACATCGGCAGTGCAATGGCGAATCCTGCCCGGCGGCATGCGGCCGCTGGGCGCAACGTGGGACGGCTCCGGCGTCAACTTCGCGATCTATTCGCGCCA
>DASTYK010000006.1 GCA_035764935.1 Longimicrobiales bacterium
CTGCGGTCCTCGCGCATCCACATCCTCGACCTCAAGGGTGATCCGCGGCAGCCGCGGATCGTCAAGGTGATCGAGCCGGAAGAAGTGATGCGCAAGACGGGCTACAGCCGGCCGCACACCGCACACTGCGGGCCGGACGGCATCTACATGAATGCGCTTGGCGCCCCTGGCGGCGACGGCCCGGGCGGCATCTTCGTCCTCGACCACGAGACGTTCGAGGTCAAGGGTCCCTGGGAAAAGGAGCGTGGCCCCCAGCACCTCGCCTACGACTTCTGGTGGCACCTCGGCCACGACACGATGATCACCAGCGAGTGGGGCACCCCCAACATGGTCCAGGACGGCGTCAACCCCGAGCTGCTGCTCGGGGGGAAGTACGGCAATGCGCTGCACGTCTGGGACCTGAAGAAGCGCTCGCACGTGAAGAAGCTGGAGCTCGGCGCCGAACAGCAGATGGTGCTCGAGCTGCGACCCGCGCACAACCCGCGACGCGCCTACGGCTTCGTCGGCGTCGTGCTCAGTCTCGCGAACCTGTCGAGCTCCATCTGGACGTGGTACCTCGACCGGGAGACCGGCGAGTGGGCGGTGCGAAAGGTGATCGAGATTCCGGCAGAGCCGGCGGACCCCGCGAGCCTGCCACCACTGCTCCAGGGCTTCGGCGCCGTGCCGCCGCTCGTCAGCGACATCAATCTCTCGCTCGACGACCGCTACCTGTACGTATCGTGCTGGGGAACCGGCGAGCTGCGCCAGTACGATGTGACCGATCCGTTCAACCCGGTGCTCACCGGCTCCGCGAAGATCGGCGGCATCGTCAGCCGTACGGCGCACCCGAGCGACGGCGCAAAGCCCCTGAACGGCGGCCCGCAGATGGTCGAGCTCAGCCGCGACGGCCGGCGCGTCTACATCACGAACTCGCTGTACAGCCCCTGGGACGCGCAGTTCTACCCCGACGGCATCCGCGGCTGGATGGCGAAGCTGGATACCGCGCCCGGTGGTGGGATGTCGTTCGACGAGCGATTCCTGCTGGAGCTCGAGGAGGGGTACCGGCCGCACCAGGTGCGCCTGGAAGGCGGAGACGCATCCTCCGACTCGTTCTGCTACGCCTGATGCCGGAGATGAGCACGCCGACCGCCATGATCCTGCTGCTGGGCGCGGTTCACGGAATCAATCCCGCGATGGGGTGGCTGTTCGCCGTGTCGCTGGGATTGCAGGAGGGGCGGGGCAGCGCGACGTGGCGGGCGCTGGCTCCCCTTGCCCTGGGCCACGCCCTGGCGATCGCCGCCACCCTGCTGGCCGCGGCGATCGTCGGGCTCGTCGTACCGCTGGACGTGCTGCGCTGGATTGCCGCGGCCGCGCTGCTCGCCTTTGGCGTCCGCTCCCTGGTCAGGCACCGTCACCCGCGCCTGGCGGGCATGCGGGTCGGCGCACGCGACCTGGCGGTATGGTCGTTCCTGATGGCCTCGGCCCACGGCGCCGGCCTGATGGTGCTGCCCTTCGTGCTGCGGATGGCGGACCCGGACGCAGGGCACGGGATGATGCACGGCGGACACGGCGCCGGAATCGCGCTGGATGCCGCGACGCCAGCGCTGGCGGCCGCGACGCACGCGGCGGATCCGGCGCTGCTCGTCGCGACCGCGCTTCACACGGCGGGCTACCTGCTCGTGGCGGGCGCGGTCGCGTGGCTCGTGTACACGCGCCTGGGACTGCGCGTGCTGCGGACCGCGTGGATCAACATCAACCTGGTGTGGGCAATCGCTCTGATCGTGACGGCACTGCTGACGCCCCTGGTCTGAGCCGGCTGGCGCTCACCCCGGTGCCCGCAGTCCGAATCCACCGAGCGGCGTCGTTTCGAACCGCTCACCGAACCCGGCGATCAGGGGACGCGCTTGCGCGATCGCCTGCTGCACCGCCGGGAGCTGCAGTGAGCTCTGATGACTCTCGCGGTCCGTCCAGACCTCGGTGATCCACAGCGCATCCGCGTCCGCCGCGTCGTGGGCAATCACGTAGGACAGGCAGCCGGGCATGTCGCCCGTGCTCTCGAGCAGGATCTCCGCGAGCGCATCGCGCTGCCCGGGTTGTGCCAGCATCTTGCCGATCAGTCCGTACATCACACCCTGAGTCGCTGGATTCGTTGAGGTGCGCGCCGCGCATGCCGGCGCCGCCAGGACCGCGGCGGTCGCCGCGAAGAACTCACGCCGCCGCATCGATCACCTGCAGGAGCAGCCACGGTCGCATCCTGGAGCAGCGTGGTAACCTGCCACGCCGCAGCCTCATGCAACGCGATATCGTGTCATGCGACGTCCTCATCACGCCCGTCGCCCTACGGCTCGTCCGCCGTCGGGCCGTACACCTGCGGCACGGTCGATCCCATGGGTCGCAGGTACGTGGTGATCTGGCCGCGGTGGTGGATCAGATCGAAGAGAAAGCTCCACGCCATGGGCGACGCCGGCCGCCGCTGTCCGAAGAACTCGAGCTCACCGTCCCACTTCTCCTGCGGCAGTGACTCCCAGCGCTGCGGGATCGCTGCGCTCCCTCGATCGTACTCGGCCAGGATCTCCTTCATCGACGACGGCATGGGCGGTGGCGCCCACTCGGCCGTCCCGTTCTCGAGCGCCTCGATGATCATCTTCTCCTCGCACACGATCTGCCACGCGATCTCCTGCGCCGTGCGCGACTTCGGGTCCGGCCTGTAGTCGGACCCTTCCGGGATGCGCGCCAGCACCTTGCGGGTGCTCTTCGTCTCGTCCGTCCAGAACTTCGTGAAGAGTGCCTTCTCGTTCATGTTCCGCCTCCTCCGCGATTGCTCACCCGGCGCGGCGCGCCGCCTGCGGCCCTGCAAAATTTGCGATGCTACTCTTCCGTGATCTCCTCGTACGCGCACGTCAGCGGGTCGCGCGCATGCTGCCGGCCGAACGGGCCGAAGGTTTCGAACCCGGGCAGCGGATCGCGCATGGCGAGGATCTCGTCACGCGAGCGGCCGGCCTTCACCTGTGCGTCGACGAACGTGAGCAGTGCGTCGAAGTAGTCGCGCAGCACCATCAGATCGTCACGACTGCCTGTGACCGGCAGCTCCGCGTTGGCGTGGCCGAAGATGTACACGGTGTCTGCTGCGTGATCATCCGCAGCGCGTACGAGCACCTCCATCCAGTTGCGGAGCGTCGCGCCCGCCGCGCGGTCGACGACCGGATGCCTGCGGTTGAACATGAGATCGCCCATGTGCGCGACGTTGGCACGCTCGAACGTGATCACCACATCGCCGCTCGTGTGCGCACGACCGTAGTGGCGCGCCACCACGTGCTCGTCGCCGACGTCCGCGGACCACGAATCCGTGAACGTCGTGTCCGGAAAGAGCTGGTCCTCGGGCGGCTCCCCGCCCGGCGGCAGTCGCATGTGCTCGGCGGCCATCTCGTGTGCGACGACCGACTTCGTGGCGCCGCGGAACGAGATGTTGCCGCCCGTATGGTCGCCGTGGTGATGCGTGTTGATCAGGACATCGACGCCGCGGCCGCCCGACTGCTGCTTCACGCCCTCCAGGAATGCGGTTGCCTCGGCCGGGAACTGGCTGTCGACCGCGACGACACCGCCGGGATTCACCAGGTAGCCGATCGTGCCGCCGCGCATCGTGAAGAACCCGACGTTGCGGCGGATCGCCGTGAACGCCGGTGGCGGCACCTGCTGCCACCCGCCGAACGCCCGCGCGGGGCGACCGATGGCGGCGGCGATGGCCGCGGCTGTGGATGCGGCGAGGAATTCGCGGCGGCTCGTCGGCATGTCGGTCTCCTGTGTCAGCTCTGCAGGTCCGGGTTGAATCGCGGCAGCCGGCGCTTCGCGGCCTCGATGTGATGACGGCTGTGGAAGATCGTGAAGAACGCGAGCTCGCGCATGGTGATCCGGCCGAGCAGGGGGTGCGGCACGCGCGCGCGGTCCAGGCTCGTCTCGCGCCAGGCGCGGACACCCGTGCGAAAGCGCTCGGTGACGCGGTGCCATCGCGACAACAGCACCGTGCGCTGGACGATCGGATCCTCGTCGTCCGCATCGGAACGCTGCGGAACGTACCGGCCGGTCGCTCCACCCCCGCGTGCGAGGCGGGCCCGGTAGGCCTCGCGCAGATCGTCGAAGCTGCGCGACGCGCGTGCGCGGCCGAAGCGGAGCTGCAGCAGCCAGGGCGAAACCGTGTACGCACGCGCGGCCGCGCTCGCGGCAATATTGAGATGATCCAGGTGCTGCGCCGGCGTCCACGCGTCGCCGATGCGCAGCACGAATTCCTGCGCGTCCAGTGAGCCGAAGAATTCACCGACCTCGCGCTCGACCCGGTCGAGCTCCTCGAGTATGGACGGCAGGGCGCTCGGTACGGCGTGCTCCATCGATGTGATGCTCATGGTGTGGTGAAGCGTACGGTGACGCAGCGGCACACGACCGGACGCATCGATTCGTATCGGCAGCCGCTACACCGCCCGGCGTTGCATCGCTTCGCGACCGGCGACAAGGAAGCCGATCGTCATCAGCAGGTGAACGACGAGGAAGACCCTGGCGGCGGCGCGCGCGGTGTGGCCGAACACACCCCAGACGTCCATCGCGGCGACGCACGCGAAGCCGACCGTGTTCGCGATGACGATTGCCCTGCGTGCCGTCGAAGGCTCGGCGTCGCGCGCCAGCCAGTTCAGCACCGCGATGCCGATGAACGGCCCACCGAAGACCCGAAGATATGCGATGAGCGCGGGCGGTGCATCGGGCGGCACGGCCTCGATTCCGGTCTGCTGCGGCGCGAACATGAAGCCGAGCCCGAGTACACCGAGATAGATGGCAGAAATCGTCAGCATCGCCTTGAGCGTCATTGTGTGCTCCCGCTATGGAAGTGCCTTCCGACGGTGGTTAGACGATCCTGTCACCCGTCGTGGGACAGCCTCATCCCTCGCGGTAGCTCAGCTGGCCCGCGACGAGGCGCGCCGGCTCCCTCAGCCGGTGCGGCTCCGCGGTGTTCTCGTCCCGGATGTGGACCGTCGGCAGGCCCAGCCAGACCAGCACGTCCGCAATGAGGCGACGGTGGCAGCGCCACCAGAGCAGCTCCGAGCACATCACGGCGGTCCGCAGCCCGTACGCGACATCGAGCAGCTCGACCAGCCCGACCGCGAACTCCGGGCTTTCGACATGGTCCGCATACGCGCGAAAGGCCGGATGGCGCCACCCCTGGTTGGGCGAGTCGGGATCGGGACGGCGCCGGCCGCCCAACGCCTCGATCCAGCGGTACTCGATGCCTGCCGATGCGAGCGTCAGGGCGAGTGCCTCGCTCGAGAACTGGGGGAAACGGCGCGAGCCGGGAAA
>DASTYK010000007.1 GCA_035764935.1 Longimicrobiales bacterium
ACCGGTCGCTGTTCATCATGCCGAGCGCGGTCATGTAGCCGCCGTAGCTCCAGCCCCAGATGCCGATGCGGCTCTGGTCGATGTACGGCTGCGACGCCAGCCAGCGTGCGGCCTCCGCCTGGTCCCGCGTTTCGTGCTCGCCCAAATTCAGGTACGTCACCTTCTTGAAGTCACGGCCGCGTGCGCCGGTCCCGCGGTTGTCGACGCTGACGACGATGATCCCCCGCTCTGCGAGCAGGTGATGCCAGAGGTAGCGGCTGCCGCCCCATGCATCGGTCACGGTCTGTGAGCCGGGACCGCCGTACACGTAGAGCAGCGCCGCGTACCGGCGCGCAGGATCGAAATCGGCGGGCTTGATCATCCAGCCGTTCAGCGTCACGCCGTCGCTCGTCTCGAACTGGAAGAACTCCGGCGGCTTCAGCCCGAGCTCGTCGACGCGCCGGGCGACCGTGCTGTTCTCTGCCAGGGTGCGCGAGAGGCGGCCGTCGGTCGAGAAGAGCCGCGTCGTCGGGGGCGTGCCCGCCCGGGACCACGTGTCCACATAGTAGGTGAAGCCCGGACTCATCGACACATAGTGAGTGCCTGCCTCCTCGGTCAGCTTCTCGATGCGCCCGCCCCGCAGCGGAACGCGGAACAGGTGCAGCTCCATCGGAGTCGGCCGCGCGGCCGTGAAGTAGACGAAGCCGCCGCGCTCATCGACACCCAGCACGGAGGCGACGTCCCACTCACCTTCCGTGAGCTGGCGCTGGACGCGTCCGTCGCGCCCGTACACGTAAAGGTGATTCCAGCCGTCGCGCTCGCTCGACCAGAGGAAGCGCCTGCCATCGTCGAACCAGATCAGGTCGTCGTCGACGTCGACCCAGGCACTGTCGGTCTCGACGAAAAGGGGCGCGACCTCACCCGTGCGCGTATCGGCGCGCAGCACTTCGAGCCGGTTCTGGTGGCGGTTGAGTCGCTGGATGAGCAGCGCGTTCTCACCCATCCAGTCCATGCGCGGCAGGTAGCTGTTGCCGTCGACGCTCGTGATCGTCTCCGTCGCGCCATCGGCAATGTCGACGACGCGAATCTGCACGCTCGAGTTCTCCGCGCCCGCCTTGGGGTAGCGCAGCGGGATCAGCTCGGAGTAGTGCTCGAGATCGTCGATCATGTAGAACGTCTCGACCGCGCTCTGGTCAAAGCGCCAGTATGCGATGCGCGTACCGTCCGGGCTCCAGCGCCACGCGTCGCGCAGGCCGAGCTCCTCCTCGTAGACCCAGTCGGTGGTGCCGTTGATGATGTTCTCGCCGCCGTCATCCGTGAGGCGCGATTCCGCGCCGGTCCGCAGGTCACGGACGAAAAGATCGTTGTCGCGGACGAACCCGACCCTGGTGCCGTCCGGCGACAGCTTCGCGAACATCTGCTTGCCCGTGGTCGAAACGGGCGTGAGCCTGCCTGACTCCATGTCGAGCACGTAGTACTCGCCCAGCGTGTTGAGGCGCCACACGCGCTCGGAGTTGGCGAAGATGAGTGCCAGCGAGCGGTCCTCGTTGAAGGTGACGCTCTCGATGCGGATCGGTGTGCTCGCTCCCTCGGGAACCAGCCGGCTCCCCTGGATCACACGTTCCCGCTCGCCGGTCCGGATCCCCTCGAGCCAGACGTCTACAGCGTCGCCCTCCGTCTCGTACACGACGACACTCTGACCGTCCGTGTGGAAGTCGAGCGCTGCGCTGCGGGTGCGGAACTCGTCGGATGCGTAGACACGCTCTACCGTGAGCTGCTGCGCTGCCACGGGGGCCGCGGCAGCGAGTTGCAGGGACACGAGTACACTGGCGACGCGACGCGGCGTAACGGCACGCACGCGGTGCATCACGGGCTCCTTCATTGCTTGCCTTTCGAACGTCTGTTGTGCGGATGATCGGGCGGCAGGCCCGGGGCTCCCATTGTAGGCAGCCGCCGGCAGGTGCGCAATCGTGAAATTTTCGGGCATTTCGCGTGCCGTCGTGCAATTGCGTTCAGCACTTGGGTTTTCGTTTCAGCGGGTGCGATCGACGGCCCCGAGAAATCGGATCACCGCGTCATTGAACCCATCTGCGACGCTGCGCGGCAACGCGTGGCCGCCACCGGTCAGCCATGCAATCCGCGCACCCTGCACGTCCTGCGCGAGCTGCTCCACATACTCTCGATCCGCCACGTTGTCCCTGGTCCCGACAATGAACAGCACAGGACAGCGCAGCGCGCGCACATCCGTGTCCGGCTCGTCGGGCGATG
>DASTYK010000008.1 GCA_035764935.1 Longimicrobiales bacterium
GAGCAGCGCGCGTTCCCGTTCATCCTCCGGTACCAGCGCTGGCGCATCGCTCATGCGGCGTGACCCCACGTCATCCGTTCATCCTCTGCCGACGCCCTGGCGAGCGCCCCCATGCCGCACCTTCGAGCAGCCGGAGCTGCGCCTCGACGTTGGTTCGCAGCCGACCCACCGTTTCACCATCGGACGCCGGTACCACCTCGTCGTCCAGTCGCTGGCTCAGCAACGACGCCGCGTTCTGCAGTGCGCGACGCGCGCCGGTATGCTCACCGGTCCGGTTCAGTGCGAGTGCAAGCGTGAGATGGGCGACGACCAGCGAACGATCGAGGTACAGCGCGCGCCGCGCCGCTGCCGCCGCATCTCCCGGCTGTCCTGCCTCGACCAGCAGCAGCGCATGCAGGTACAGCAGCTCGGCAGAGTCGCGGTGCCGCTCCAGCGCGGCTGCACTCGCTTTTCCTGCCGCCGCCAGGTCACCCATGTTCGCGAGTGAGCGAACGCGCAGCACGCGCACGTCCGCGGTGTCGTGTGCCGCGAGCCGCGCGGCGGCCAGTGCGGCCGCACGGCCGTAGTCCCGCGCTGCGTACGCCGCCAGCAGGTCGGCCGGCACGTCCGAACCCGTGACAGCGGCCGCGCGCGCGTGGGCATCCTGGTCCAGCGCACTCACGCCAGTTTCCGCGGCTGCCTCGGTCGGAGCCGCGCCTTTTGCAGGCGCAGACACTTCGTCCGGCGCATGTGCACGGTCCGCGTCGCTCGTCGACGACGCCTCGAGCCATGCATCCATGGCGTCGACGGACCCGGCGTCATCGGCCGTGATGGCTTCGTACCCGGCGGGCGCATCCCATCCACCGACCGCCGCTCGTCCCGTCTTTCGTCCGCTACGGCGGCGGTACACCAGCCCTGCGGGCGTGAGCTCGACCTCGCAGTCCACCAGCTCGCTGATCGCCGGGTCGGACGCGCCCAGCATGAGCCAGCCATCGTCCGACAGCGAATCGATCAGCCGCTGCGCCACGCGCGCGATCGTGGCATTGTCGAAGTAGATCAGGACATTACGGCAGAGGATGAGGTCGAATCCCCAGATGCCCGCAGTCAGCGAAGGGTAGCGATCCTCGGCAAGGTTGAGGTAGCGGAAATCGACCGACTCGCGGTATTTGGGACGCAGCACATAGCGCTTCCCTGATCGCGTGAAGTACCGCTCGACCGTTTCCGCGTCCACTCCGCGCAGCGCCCACTGGGTGTAGCTCGCCGCACGCGCGGCGGCCAGCCGCACCCGCGAGATGTCCGTGCCCAGAACCGTCGCACGTCGCAGCCCGAGCTGGGCGGCCACGATCGCGAGCGAGTATGCCTCCTCGCCCGCCGCACACCCCGCGCTCCAGAGCCGGATCGGCGCATCCCCGCGCAGCGCCGCAATACCCGGCAGGATCTCCTCGCGCAGCAGCCGGAACTGGCCCGGGTCGCGGAAAAAGTAGGACTCGCCGATCGTGAGGCTGGCAATCAGCTCATCCCTTGCGGCGGTCTCACCGGCAAGCAGCTCGCGCAGCCGCGCGTCCGACGTCGTGTCGTCGAGCGCCTCGCCCAGCGCACGCTCGAGATCCGCCTGCCGCGAGGGGGGAAAGGTGAGCCCCGTCTGCTCCGCGATCAGCGTGGCAAGCTGCGCGTACTCCGGCCGCGACCATCCCATCAGCGAGCCCCCGGCCGGATCTCAGGCCCACACAACCCACGCTGCAGCGGGCTGCTCATGCCTCACCGAGCGCCGCAAGCGCAGCATCGAGCGACTCCGCTTCCGCCTGCCGCAGCAGCGCCTCGGGGTCCTGCAGCAGCACCAGCCCCTCGGCCGTGCGCGCCACGCCCGCCACCTCCAGCGCACCGTGCGTCAGCCGCGAGGAGTCCACGACATCAACGGAATCCAGCTCTTCCAGCCAGTGCACGCTGTCCGCCCGTAACGCGACCATCCGCTCGCCCGTCCACACCAGCACCAGCGACTGCGAGGCTCGCAGCGCGCGCGGCGGCAGGCCGAAGCGTCTGCCCAGGTCGATGACAGGAGTCACCGCGCCGCGCACGTCGATCACGCCGTCGATGATCGCGGGTGAGCCCGGCAGCGGCGTCACGGCTACCGCACGCTGCACCTCGCGCACGTGCGTCAGCGGCACGGCGCAGCGCAGGTCGCCAACGTCGAAACGCAGAACCTCGTTACGTTCGTCCGGATTCATCGGGCCCGTCAGAGAGTCGCTACCCGGCCCCGTCGGCCGTGCCGCTACGGCTCATGCAAAGGCGGGGCCGGACCAGTTCCGCCGCTAACGGCGGAACTGGTAGGCGAGCTTCAGGAAGAGGCCGTCGTCGAGCCGCTCGACGCCACGGAAGCGGAACGCCTCAGCGTCGTGCAGCGTGGCGCCGTAGCCGAGATAGGCGATGATGCCCGGCCGCGGCTCGTAGGCGGCGAGCAGGTCGACGCGCATGCCGTTGAGGTCCTGGGCCGGGACTGGCTCCAGGGCACCCGCGAGGCGCAGCGGCTCGCCGGTGCGGGCGTCCAGCAGCGCGGCGCGGCGCTCGGCGCGGTACTCGCCCACGCCGCGCAGGAAGAAGGCGCGCGTCGGCTGGAACTCGACGAGGACGCGCGGGATGATCGTGCGGGCGAACTCGGAGTCGTCACGGTCGCGCCAGAGCTGCTCCCAGGCACCGGTCAGCAGCACGCGCAGCGAGTTGGTCGGACGGAGCGTGAGGTCGAGCTGTGCGGCGCGGCCGTACCCTTCGGAGCCCTCGGGGAAGATCGCGACGCGGCCGGCCTCGAGCTGCAGCCCCGCCTCGAAACGCTGCCAGGTCGGTGTCTCCATGCCGGCCTCGAACTGGAAGCCGCTCACGTCGGACAGCGGCTGGTACGGCTCGACGATGTCGTCGCGCAGCAGGCGCAGATTCGAGTAATCGGCGGGATCGAGATGCACGAAGGCACGGGAAACGGACCCGCTCAGCTGCCATCCGCCACGCAGGCGCACGTCGAGGTTGACGTCTTCGTCGCCTTCGATCGCACCGTCGTTCAGGAAGCCGTCGTACGTCCAGATCCGGTTCGGCCCGAAGAACACCTGCGCCGTCTCGACGCCGCCTCCCGGCTCGCCGTACCAGGTGAGGCGGTTGAACGCGCGTGCGCTGACGATACCGGTGCGGTTGACGAAGCCCGCATCGGAACGGAACTCGTCGTCGTAGCCGGTCAGGTTGTAGTTGAAGCCCCAGCTCCGACCGGTGCGGTCCAGCTCGGCGTGCCAGATGGTGCCGAAGTCGCTGCTGCCGTCGAAGCCGCGGCTCCACGCGCCGCCCGCCTGTGCCTCGAAGTAGTACATGCCGCCGAACACGTAGCGGACGTCGGCCGCAGCAACGCGGTTGTAGACGTCGCCATCGAGCTCCGTGCGATCGGTGAAGACCAGCCCGGCGAGGGAGTTGGCGCCGAAGTCGGTGCGCAGGCGCGTGATGTTGAAGAGCGCGTCGGGTGCTTCGCCGAAGCCCTCATCGACCGCCGTGAGGTGTGCAATGCCGAGCGGCCCGACCTTGCCGCTCACCTTGCCCCCTGCAATGGGGTCGGCGATGCGACGGGTGTAGACGAGCTGGTTCGGCGTGGCGAACAGCTCGATGCCTTCCAGGAAGAAAGGCCGCTTTTCCGGGAAGAACAGCGCGAAGCGCTCGTTCACGGTGACCTGCGTCGCGTCGGACTCGACCTGGCTGAAGTCCGGGTTGACCGTGGCATCGAGCGAGAGGTTGCTGAAGCCGAGTCGCAGGTTCACGCCGAACTCGGGATCCGGATCCTCGCGCTCGAACGCGCCGGTCAGCGGATCGCGCGTGCCGTCGGCGGAGGCGGTCATGAACGGTTGCACCTCGACCACGACGCCGCGTTCGAGGTCGTGCAGCCCCGCGATGGTGCCCGCCTGCAGCAGGAAGCTCGCGCTCGCGCGTCGCACGTCCGTCCACGTGTCCTTGTAGCCGGTGCGCTGCACGGTCCGCTCGACCTGCAGCCCCCAGCTCTGCACTTCGGTGCCGGGAAAGCGCAGGCTCTTGAAGGGGATGCGGAACTCGACGACGTAGCCCTCGTCCGTCAGGCGGCCGGCCGTGTCGAAGATGTAATCGGGGCTGTCGTCGGTGCTGCCGCCGAAGGCGCGACCCGCCGACGCCGCGCCTTCCGTGCGCACGCCGTCCATCTGCACGCCGAGCGCGTTCGCGCCGAAGAAGAACGCACGCCGGCGGTCATTGAACGTGTCGAGATAGATGACGACGTGGTCCTCGCTGCCGACGTTGTCGCGATCCGCGCGCGTCGCGCGGATGGCATCCGGCCTGGAGTCCCAGGCGCGCACGCCGAAATGGATCGCATCCGGCGCGTACCACACCAGCACCTCGGTGCGCTCCTCGGCCGGGCGCCCGTCCACGGGCTCGTACTGCCGGAAGCCGCTCAGCACCGCCGCCTGCGACCAGGCGGGCTCGTCCAGCACGCCGTCGACCACGATCTCTTCCGCAATGCGCGGAATTTCTACTGTCGGCGCAGGCTGCGGCGCCTGCGCCTGCATCAGCGCGAAAATCAGAAACACGATGTCTTCTCGATGATTGCCGCCGCGTCATGCGCCGGCGCAGCGGAAGGTGACGGGCGCTGCAGGTGCGGTCAAGCGTGGGACGAGCCGGTGCTGCGTCTGCGAAACCGGGCGTGCACCCGCGGCGCCGCCTGTCGATGATCGACGCCGCAGCAGCGCACGCGCGGGCACACGCCCGGCACGATCCACATCGCGAGGTTGACCGGATCGCGCTCAGGGAGCGCTGGCCGGCATCGCCTCCATCTCCGCGTAGACCGGATTCGACAGGTAGCGCTCGCCGAAGTCCGGGATCACCGCGACCACCAGTTTGCCGGCCATCTCCGGGCGACGCGCCACCTCCAGCGCCGCCCAGGTGATCGAGCCGGACGAGATGCCGGCGAGGATCCCCTCATCGCGGGCGAGCCGGCGCGTCGTCGCGAACGCGTCCTCGTTGGTCACCGCGATGACCTCGTCGTAGATGCTCGTGTCCAGCACGCCCGGCACGAAGCCGGTCCCGATTCCCTGCTGCTTGTGCGGCGAGGGCTCGCCGCCCGAGAGCACGGGGCTTTCCGCGGGCTCGACCGCGACCACGTGGATGTCCGGCTTTTTCTCGCGCAGGAAGCGCGCACTGCCGGTGAGAGTGCCGCCCGTGCCGACGCCGGCGACGAACACGTCGACGCGCCCCTGCGTGTCCTCCCAGATCTCCGGCCCCGTCGTGCGGTAGTGGATCTCCGGGTTGGCCGGGTTGTCGAACTGCCGCGGGATCCATGCGCCGCCGTTCATGCCGTTCGCGATCTCCTCCGCCTTCTCGATCGCCGCCTTGATCCCCTTCGCACCTTCGGTCAGCACCAGCTCCGTGCCCAGCGCCCGCAGCATTGCGCGCCGCTCCAGCGTCATCGTGTCCGGCATCACGAAGATGCAGCGGAAGCCGTGCACGGCGGCCGTGAAGGCAAGGCCGATCCCGGTGTTGCCGCTCGTCGGCTCGACGATCGTCATGCCCGGCTTGAGCACGCCGCGCTTCATCGCGTCCTCGATCATGGCCACGCCGATGCGGTCCTTCACCGATGCATAGGGATTGAAGCCCTCGTGCTTGATCACGACCTCGGCGGCGAGCCCCTCGGTCAGGCGACGGAGGCGGATCAGCGGCGTGTCGCCGAATGTCTGCGTGATGTCGTCGTAGATACGGCCGCGTGCCATGGGCGGTTCTCTCTCGTTCCTGAAGGATCTTCACGTGGTCGGACGCATTCGCCGCAAGCGGCGGACCGCGTCAGCTCGCCGCCAGCGCATCCGCGATCATGCGCTCCAGCAGCCCCCGCGTGGTGCACTGCGTATTCTGCGTCCGACCGGTCGGATCATAGGAGTGTGCGACGATGTCCGTCGAGACGCGCGTGCCGTCGCCCGCCGGCTCGAGGCGCACCGTGACGTCCATCTCGATGCGCCGGGTGTCCGCGTACCGGCCGGCCGGGCCGGAGCCGCACTCGAACATGCGCGACAGCCGCTCACCATTCAGTCGGCGCTGCACCGTGTAGTCGCGCACGGCGGCGGTCCAGGTCCTCCTGTCGAGCATGGGTGCTGGCAGGCCCAGCGCGTCGAACGCCTCGGGAAACCTGTTGAACAGCACCTCGCGGGCCCCCGGGACGTCGTACGCCTTCTCGTACGCCTCGGTCGTGACCCGGATGTCCGTGGCGCCACCCGCATCGCGGCCCACGGTCACGGCCTCCGTGTGCGGTCCCGCGTTGGTCCGGCTCGGTCCGCTTGCACATCCGGCCAGCGTCAGCACTGCAACGACGCAAACAGTCCTGGTCAATGCCCTGCTCCTGCTGGAGAATCGATGTACCCGTTCCCTGGAAAACGTGTCAGCGCCGGAGCGCGTAGACACGCACGCTCTCGACGCCGAGGTCGTCGCGATGGATTCCATAGACCGCGTCGCGGCCGACGTGCGTCACCCGCAGGCTCGAGGGCACCTGCACGCTGCACAGCCACGCGCCGACCGGATCGAACACGCTCCATGCCCGTGGCTCCCCCGGGAGCGCGTACTCCTCGACCCACAGGTGACCGCTGTCGTCGACCAGCATGCTGGTCGTGTGGGCCGGCAGATGCTCCGCGCGCGGCATGTCGCGGTAGCGCGCTTCCACCTGCGGCCGCTCCTCCTCGCTCGCCGCCAGGATCGCCGCCCTGGCCTCGACCTGCACCACGTCCTCCGTCACAGGGCGTCGCTCGATCGAGCGGTGGAACGTCCGCACGTGCTCGCCGTCCAGCGTGTACTCGTCCACGCGAAACTCGTCGCCGTGGCCGACGAAGACGCGGCCGGCGCGGTAGGCGACGGCGCTGCGCACGCCGAACAGCGGCAGCCGCTGTTCCCCGTCGTCGGTCACGAACTGTGCGCCCTGCAGCACGAGCAGGGTGTCGATGACGGGCGGGTCGAAGCCGACCAGGAGCAACGGCCGGTGCGAGCGCCCCGCGCCCGTCGCGTCGTCCCCGAGGATGCGGTTCGGCCGCGCCAGGAACATGCTCTCGCGCACCGGCGCCAGCAGGGCCAGCGTGCCGGACCGCGCATCCCTGCCGGGCAGCACGGTGGACGCCGCACGCGCGAACCCGTCCGTGGCCGACAGCCAGGTGACGCGCTCCAGCCAGGGATCGTACACGACCACGGAATCGTAGTGGGCCGCGCGGGCCCAGGCGATCGCCCGGTACTCCCCCGGCCCTTCGCCATGCCGGCCGAACGTCCGCAGGTGCTCGCCCTCTGCGGAGAACACACGCACCTCGGCCGGCGTGGCCCGGTTGGCCACGACGATGCGTCCATCGGCCAGCGCGAACGCATTCGCGATGGTGGTGAACATCAGCTCGGGCGGTCCGTCCGCCACTCCGATCTCCATCACCGGCTCGGCCGACAGGCTCCACGCCGCGGCCGGCAGCACGTCCGGCGTCGGGACCGCCGAGTCCGCCGCGCATGCACCCGCCAGACCCGCGAGGATGCAGGTGCAGAACCGCGCACGCATCAGCGTCAGGGGCATGACATTCCTTCGGAGCGCAGTTCAGGAATGCGGGCGGCGGCAACCGCCCGCGACTGTGGCAGGACTACACACCTATAACGCGCGAACGGCCGCGGAGCAAACGCCGCGGATCGCCCCCGCCATGGTGGCTCGGTCAACTTCCGGGACCGCCGCTTCCCGGTTACGTTCCCAGAATGACCGACAAGCCCCGCGAAAAGACCGATTTCATTCGCGCGATGATCATCGCCGATCGCCGAGCCGGCAGGCACGGCGGCCGTGTCGCGACGCGCTTTCCGCCCGAGCCGAACGGGTTCCTGCACATCGGCCACGCCAAGTCGATCCACCTGAACTTCAGCCTCGCGCAGGAGTTCGGCGGGACCTGCAACCTGCGCTTCGACGACACCAATCCCGAGACCGAGGACGAGCTGTACGTCCGCGCGATCCAGGAGGACGTGCGCTGGCTCGGCTACGACTGGGACGACCGGCTCTACTTCGCGTCGGACTACTTCGAGAAGATGTACGCCTTCGCCGAGCACCTCATCCGCCGCGGCGACGCGTACGTGGACAGCGCCAGCGAGGCGGAGATCCGCGAGGCGCGCGGCACGGTCACCGAGCCCGGCCGCCCGACGAAATACCGCGATCGTCCGGTCGAGGAGAACCTCGACCTGTTCCGGCGCATGCGCGCGGGCGAGTTCCCCGACGGCGCCCACGTGCTGCGCGCCAGGATCGACCTGGCCGCGCCCAACATGATCATGCGCGACCCGGTGCTCTACCGCATCCGGCACGCGCACCATTACCGGCGCGGCGACGAGTGGTGCATCTACCCGCTCTACGACTACGCCCACTGCATCGAGGACGCGATCGAGTGCATCACGCACTCGCTCTGCACCCTCGAGTTCGAGAACAACCGCGAGATCTACGACTGGATCGTCGAGCGGCTGCCGCGCGGTGACGGCGAATTCGAGGTCCCGCCCGAGTCGAACCCGAAGCAGACCGAGTTCGCGCGCCTGGCCGTCGACTACATGATCACCAGCAAGCGCAAGTTGCTGCAGCTCGTGACCGGCGGGTTCGTGAGCGGCTGGGACGATCCACGCATGCCGACGATCGCCGGCATGCGACGCCGTGGCTTCACCCCCGAAGCGATCCGCAGCTTCTGCGACCTCGTCGGCGTCGCCAAGGCCAACAGCCGCGTCGACATCGCCAAGCTGGAGTACGCCATCCGCGACGACCTGAACGCGCGCGCGCCGCGCGTGATGTGCGTGGTCGATCCGCTGCGCGTCGTGATCACCAACTGGGAGGAGGGGCGCGTCGACACGATCGAGGCGCCGTACTACCCGCACGACGTGCCCCTCGAGGGCAGCCGCACCGTGCCGTTTACGCGCGAGCTGTTCATCGAGCATGACGACTTTGCCGAGGATCCGCCAAAGGGGTTCTTCCGCCTCGCGCCCGGCCGCGAGGTGCGGCTGCGCTACGGCTACGTGATCCGCTGCGACGACGTCGTGAAGAACGACGCCGGCGACGTCGTCGAGCTGCGCTGCAGCTACGACCCGGACACGCGCGGTGGCGATACGCCGGACGGGCGGACCGTGAAGGGCACGATCCACTGGGTCAGCGCCCGCGAGGGTGTCCCCGTCGAGGTGCGACTCTACGACCGCCTCTTCACCGTCCCGGATCCCGAGGCCGACGAGGAACGGACGTTCATCGATTTCCTCAATCCCGACTCGCTCGTCGTGCGGCAGGGCGTCATCGAGCCGTCCGTCCGCGACGACGACTTCACGCACTACCAGTTCGAGCGCCTCGGCTACTTCGTTCGCGATGCGGACGGCACTGCGGAGAAGCCGGTGTTCAACCGCACGGTCACACTGCGGGATACGTGGGCGAAGCAGGCGCTCGCCGCGCCTGCGTCGGACGGGCGGCCGCAGCGCGAGCGTCCGAGAGAGCCGCAGCCCGAAGGCACCGAGCGTGCTGCACTGGAGGCGCTCGACCCCGAGCGCCGCGCTGCCGTCGGCGAGCTGGCGCGTGCGTGGCACATCGATGAGGTGACCGCCGAGATCGTCACGCGCTCGCCCGCGAGCGAGCGGCTGTTCACGGCCACGGTGCAGGAGGGAGCGAACCCGCGCCTGGTCGCGAACTGGATGGTCAACGAGCTGCCGCGTGAGGCCGGTGATACGCCGCTCGATCAGCTCGCCTTCGACGCGCCGCAGTTCGCGGCGTTCCTCAAGCTGGTCGAGAACGGCGAGATCAACAGCTCCGCCGCGCGCGACGTCCTCGGCGTGCTCGTCCGCGACGGCGGCGATGCGGCCGCGATCATCGATGCGCGCGGCCTGCGTCAGATCAGTGATACGGCGGAGCTCGAGCGCATCATCGATGACGTCATCGCCCGGAACCCCGACAAGGCGGAAGCGTGGCGCGGCGGCCGGACCGGCCTGCTCGGCTTCTTCGTCGGCCAGGTCATGCGCCGCTCCGGCGGCCGGGCGAACCCGCAGCTCGTGCAGTCCCTCCTCGAGCAGCAGCTCCACGGCGCATCGAAATAGGGCCGGCTGACGGCGGGCAGCGCTGCTGCCCGCAGGAGCTCCGGTGGCCCCGTGGTGCGCTAGGACCCGTCTCTCCACTCCAGCAGCTGCTGCAGCTGCGACGGCAGTGCCGCTGTGTCGAGCGGCACCGCAATCGCGCCCGCCACGCCTTCGCCCTCGGGTGGAGGCGTGTCGGTGTCCACCAGGAAGATGACCGGGATGTCACGTGTGGAGGGATTCGCACGCAGCTCACGCAGGATGCGCAGCCCGTCGATGTCGGGCATGTCCATTCCCACGAGGATGGCATCCGGCTGCCGGCGCTCGGCCAGGTAGACGCCCTGCCGGCCGACGTCGGCGTCCAGCACCTCGAGCCCGGAGCCGGTCAGCGCGTCGCGCGCCTGTGCGCGCACCGCGTCGTCGCGCTCAATGATCAGAACCCGCTTGCTCATCCCCCACCTTTCGTTTTCGGCCCGGGGGCTCCGCGGCGGCGAGCACACGCAGGTTGTGCGTCACGCGCTGTGAGAGCAGCATGCCCATTCCAGCAACGATTGCGAGCCCCACGACGTCGAACAGCGTCATCTGCAGCCCGTAGACGCTGAAGCGCACTGGAATCGAGAGCAGTGCAGCGATGTTGAGCGCGATGAGCAGGATCCGGACCTCGGTGGGTCCGAGCGCGCCGTACGCGGCCTCGAAACGTTCGAACACGTGTGTTTCGAGGTATACGTTGATCGACAGCACGAGGTACGCGATCACGATCGCCATACCCACGGCGAGGAGCATGTAAGGTGAGAGGCCGAGCCCGACGCCGATCATGATCGTGGAGTACGCGTCGGTAAGGTGGTCGAGATAGAAGCCGTAGCGCGGCCGTTCGATGCTGCGGTAGCGGGCGAGCGTTCCGTCCAGGCTGTCGCCGAACCAGTTCACGACCAGTCCCGCGATCGCGAGCAGCAGCCAGTCCTCGTTCCGGTTCGAAAGCATGTAGCCGGCGCCGACCATCGTAGCGCCGAGAATGCCGATCAGCGTCAGGTGGTCCGGCATCATGCGCGCGGGCAGCCGCGCGGCGAACCAGACGAGTGCCTGCTTCTCGAGCCGCGCGAGAACGAACGTCGCCTGCCGCTGGTGCTCGCCGCTCATGCCGCGCCGCGGATCCGGTGTGTCATGCGACGTCCTTTCAACGCGTCCGTTGCGCTGCTCAGCGTGTCGCACGCGCCTCGACCGAGGCGAGCACGCGGGACAGGAACGCGTCGATCTGCCCGTTGTCGATCCAGCGGGCGACCACGACCAGGTCGTTCACCGGATCGCAGTAGATCAGGTTCGTGCCGTTGCCGAGGTGCGCGAACGCCTGCTCGGGTGCACTCGCGTACAGCTCGCGTCCGGTGTTCAGGAAGAAGTTCATGAACCCGTACGTCGGCTGCGCGGGCGTGGGCGTGCGCGCCATCCTCAGCCACTCCTGCGACAGCAGCTGCCGATCGCCCCACCGACCATCGCGCAGCGTGAGCAGCCCGAAGCGCGCCTGGTCGTATGCGCTGATGAACATGCCGCCACCCCAGTGACCGCCGCCGCTCACCGACTGCACCCGCGTGCCGTCCAGCACGACCCAGGAGTTCTCGTAGCCGTACCAGCGCCAGGTCGGCGACGCACCGATCGGGTCCATCACGTGCTCGCGCAGCACTTCCGGCAGCGGCCGGCGCCACACGTTCAGCGCGGCGAGCGCGAGCACGTTGACGCGCGTGTCGTTGTACTCGTACGCGCTTCCCGGGGCGACCCGCTCGCGTGTCAGCCACGTCGCGGTCTCGCGCGCCGGCCGGTCCGCCCACTCCGGCTTTTCCCAGAGCGTGCCCTCCCAGTCGCTCGTCTGACGCAGCAGGTGGTCCCACGTGATGCGGCGGTTGTGGGGCGTGTCGAACAGGTCGAACGTGCCCGTCGAGCCAAACCGGTTGCGCGCGCTTTCCGCGGCATGCGCAACGCCATCGGCCGACAGCACCGGCGCCATGTAGGAGGCCACCGTGTCGTTCACGTCGCGGATCAGGCCCCGGTCGAACGCGAGCCCGACCACCGTCGACAGGAAGCTCTTGGTCACGCTGAACGTCATGTCCACGCGCGCCGGCTCGCCCCACTCCGCCACGATGTAGCCGTTGCGGATGATCAGCCCGCTCTGCGGGCCCCGCTCCTTGAACGGGCCGACCGCATCGCCGAAGGGCTCGCGACCGAAGGACATGTAATGGGCGAGCTCCAGGTCGCGCGGCGCCGCCGACTCGTGCTCCTGCGCGAAGCGAACCGCCTCCGCCAGCCGGGCCGCGTCCATGCCGACCTGCGCCGGGTCCCGGCGCTCCCACGCGTCGGCAGGCGGGACGTACTGCGCGGCCGCCACCTCGGCGGTCGCCAGGATGAGCGGGAGCACGGTCAGGTGCAGGGCGCGGCGCACGGTGCCTCCTCCGGGATGCTGGGAAACCTCGATAATAGGCGGCTCCGCCAGCAACCGAAACAGCCCCGGGCACCGGCCGGTCGGCCCCGCGCCACGCATGCGCGCGGCCGCGGGCAGCCACTCGCGCGGGCCGGCCCCACACTGGTGGCTCGCCTGAACGTACCACGATCCCCGGATGCACTGGTTTTGGTTACATTGGGAGACTCCCCGCCAGGACCATGCGAAGAGGCAGCTTGGAGCGAGGCACCACGGACGGACCGCTGACCGAGTCGGCGCTCGAGCAGGCGCTCGCGGCGGCGCCCGCCGTCGTGTACATGGGCAGCCTGGCCGACGGGCGGTTCCACCCGACCTGGGTGAGCGCCAACATCCAGACGATTCTCGGCTTCACCCGGGAGCAGGCACTTGCTGCGGGCTGGTGGAAAACGCACGTGCATCCGGATGACGTCCAGCTGGACTGGGTGCGGGAAGCGCGTCGCAGGCCGGAGGGCCGCTGGGACGGGCACTACCGCTTCATCCGCGCGGACGGTTGCGAGATCTGGATCCACGAGCAGGTGAAGTGGGAGCCGGGCCCCGACATCCACACCACGCGCGTGGTCGGCTCGTGGATGGACGTGACGAGCTCGCGGCACCGCGAAGAAGCGCTGGCCGACAGCGAGGAGCGCTTCCGCCAGCTCGTGACGCACATCCCCCAGGTCTTCTGGATCAACGCATACAAGGGCGAGCTGCTCTACGTCAGCCCGTCCTACGAGGAGGTCTGGGGCCGTTCGCAGGCGGAGCTGTACGAGCGGCGCTCATCCTGGCGGGAGTCTCTGCACCCGGAAGACCGCGACCGCGTCGCGCACTTCCTTGCGACGCACGGCGCCTCGGAGTACGAGATCACCTACCGCATCCAGCGGCCCGACGGCGAAGTCCGCTGGATCCGCGACCGCGGCTTTCCCGTTCCCGACTCCACCGGCCGGGTCTACCGCATGGCGGGTATCGCGGAGGACATCACCGAACGCGTTCTTGCGACGCAGCGCGTCGAAGCCGCCGAGCAGCACTACCGCCGGCTGATCACCACCTCGCCGTATGCCGTCTACACGATGGACGTGAACGGCGTCTTCACCGAGCTGAACCCCGCCGCGGAGGTGCTGCTCGGCAGTCCGGCCTCCGTTCTCCTCGGCCGCTCGTTCCTCGAGATCATCGCGCCGGACAGTCGCGACCGGGCGGCGGATGCGTTCCAGCGCATGCTGACAGGCGAGACGGACGACGTCGCGATCCAGCTCGTGGTTCTCACGCCTGACGGCGATCGCCGGGTGCTGTCGGTGGCGGCCACGACGATGCGGGACCGGGGCGTCGTCGAGGGGATGCACGGCATCGCGCGCGACATCACGCACGAGGTCGAGCGCGACCAGCGCATCCGGATGCTCGCGGAAGCGCTGGACCGCCTGCCGGACGCGGTGTGCATCGAGCGCGACGACGGCAGCATCCTGTACTCCAACGACGCCTTCCAGGAGCTCACGGCCACGCGCACCCGGAGCGAGGTGACGGGGCTGCAGGCGCTCCTGGCCGAGAATACGTCCGCCCGCGAGCGGCGCGCGGTTCGCGACGAGCTGGTCAACGACGGGGCGTGGCGCGGCCGCACGTCCATTCCGCGTGGCGACACCACGGTACCGCTCGAGATCGTCGCGCGCCGGATCGAGCTGGGCCTGCACCAGGTCACGATCCTGCTCGCGCGTGACGTGACGGAGCAGGTCGAGCGGGAGCTGCAGCTGCGCCGGACGGAGCGACTGGCGAGCCTCGGCACCCTGGTCGGCGGCGTCGCGCACGAGCTGAACAATCCGCTGACCGCGATCGCGGGATTCGTCGAGCTGATGCTGGCGGAGGAGCGCTCCGCGGATGATCGCGACGCGCTGGAGACGCTCCGTCGCGAGACGGCGCGCGTCGCCAAGATCGTTTCGGACCTGCGGCTGCTCGCGCGTGAGAGCCAGGACGTCCAGAACCGCCGGCTGCAGCCGATCGACGTCAACGACATCATCCAGCACGTCCTGCGCGTGCGCCGCTACGCGCTGGACACGAGCAACATCGAGGTCAGGGCCAATCTCGAGAAGAACCTGCCGCTCGCGCGCGGCGTGCCCAGCGAGATCGAGCAGGTCGTGCTCAACCTGGTCGTGAACGCATCCCACGCACTGGACATGAGCGATCGCCAGGAAAAGGTGCTCACGATCAACAGCGCGGCAACGCGCGCGGGCGTGGCATTCGAGGTGATCGACAACGGCAGCGGCATCCCGGAAAGCGTGGTGGAGCACATCTTCGACCCGTTCTTCACGACCAAGTCGCCGGGTGAGGGCACAGGGCTCGGGCTCAGCCTCGTGCACAGCATCGTCAGCGAGCACGGCGGACGCATCTCCGTCAACAGCATCGAGGGACGCGGCTCCGCGTTCAGTGTGCTGCTGCCGTTCGCGCGGGAAGTCGATGCGACGTCCACGCCGCCGCAGCCACCGGCGCAGCCGCCCTGCACACAGCCGCTCCGCGTGCTGATCGTCGATGATGAGGCCGCGATCCGCCTTGCCCTCGTCCGCCACCTGGAGCGGCGCGGCCACACGGTCGAGACCGCGGAGGACGGTGCGGCTGCACTGGAGCAGATCGCAGCGAGCGGTTTCGACGTGATCCTGTCGGATATCCGGATGCCGGGCATGAGCGGCGACCGGCTGCTCCGCGAGCTGCGCGAGCGCGGCTCCGAGGAGGCGATCCGGCGCCTGGTCTTCATGACGGGGGACCCTGCGAGCGAGGCCGTGCAGCAGGGCGTCGAGCACGCGATCCCGGTGCTCTCGAAGCCCTTCACGCTGCGCGAGATCACCGAGAAGATCGAGGAGCACGCCGCGTCCTCACGCAACTGAAGACGCGGCGCCCTTCCCCCGGGACGTCAGTAGGCGCGGGCCTCGCCGTCGTGGCGCGGGTCCGCGACCGCCACCCAGCGGCCGTCCTCCCGCTTCACGAAATACAGTCGGGCGTAGCCGGGCGCAGGCGGGACCGGGTTGTAGCCCATTTCGCGCGCGTCCTGCAGCACACGTGCGGCAAAGCCGTGCTCGAGCTGCACGCGCGTGCTTTGCGACGACGGGTAGATGCGCGGCATTCGCACCGCGTCCAGCGGGCTCATGTCGTAGTCCAGCAGGTAGACCATCGTCTGCACGATCTCGGTCGGGATGCGGCCGCCGCCCGGCGCGCCGATCACGAGATCGACGTCGTCTCCCTCCATCACGATGGTCGGCGCGATCGTGGTCGTGCGCGTCCGCCAGCGTGCGGGGATCTCCTCCAGCGCCTTCTCGTCGCGGAAGATGTAGCCGCTGTCGTTCAGGAAGAAGCCGTGCACCCATGCACCGCTGCCGAACACCGTGCTGTTGGTCTGCGTGAGTGCTACGGCATTGCCCTCGCCGTCCACCACGGAGAGGTGCGTCGTTTCCCCGGCCGCCTCCGCGTCATCGTCCGCGACGAGTGGCTGACGCGCGACGACCGCGGCATCGGCAGCATCGACCCGGCGGTCAGCGCCCTGCCGACCCGGCGCGTCCGCAGCGCCGGCAACCGCACGGTACGGCTCGAAGCGCTCGCACCCGTTCTCGAGAACGCTGGCGTCGTACTCCTCGGCGGATACCGGCGCAATCGTGTCCGGCGCATTGCCCGCACCGACCAGCGCGGCACGCTGCTGCGCGAATGCAGGCGTGATGCGGCCGCCCGCGTGCAGTGTGCGCCAGCGCGGGTCGTCGTTGGCGCCGCGGTTGTCGGCCATGCCGACGCGCAGTGCGGAGGTGAGGATGTCGAACGCGCGCGCGCTGCGCGTGGGCAGCCCCGCGGACGCGATGTCGTGTGCCTCGAGCAGTTGCAGCGTGTGCAGCACCTGCGCGCCCGTCTGGGGCGGCGGCGCGGACAGCACCTGCCGGCCGCGGTAGTCGATGCACAGCGGCCGCTTCCAGAGCGGCTCGTACTCGGCGAAATCCGCCGCGGTGACGGGATGCCTGCCAGCATTCATGACGCGCACGATGTCCGCGGTCAGCGCGCCGCGGTAGAACGCGTCGGCGCCGTCGCGCGCGATGTGGCGGAGCGCACGCGCGAGCTCCGGGTTGCGCAGCACCGCACCCACGCCGAGCGGTCGCCCCTCCGGGTACATGCGCCGGTATCCCTCGGGAAACCGCGCGAGCTTGGCTGAGTCCGAGCGGATGAAGCCGGCCAGGATCTGGCCGACCGGGAAGCCGTCTTCCGCCAGGCGGATGGCCGGCCCGATCACCTGCTCGCGCGACAGCCGACCGAAGCGCTCGTGCGCGGCGAGCAGCCCGGCGACGTTGCCCGGCACACCGACGATCCGCAGGTCCGCGCCGCCGTCGTAGCCGGTGCGTCCACGGAAGCGCTCGACCGGCTGCATCGCGTAGAAGTCCAGGTACTCCGCACGCTGCACATCGTCCCGCCAGATCAGCATCGAACCGCTGCCGCCGATGCCCGACATCTGCGGCTCGACCACGCCGATCGCGAACGCCGTCGCGACCGCCGCGTCCACGGCATTGCCGCCCGCGCGCAGGACCTCGATGCCGGCCTCACTGGCGAGCGGACTCGCGGACGAGACGGCGCCGTTCACGCCGGCCGCGACACGGCCGGCCTCCGGCGGAGGAACGTCCAGGCTTGCACGCTGCGTGGCAGGAACCGCGCACGCGGTTAGAACGAACAGCCATGCAGTCTTGCGTACTACTGAAATCACCGGCTTCTCCTCATTCGAAAATCGGAAAACACGGCGAGGACGAGCGCTAGCGCTAGCGTAGAGGGGGTCGAGCGCGTGCCCTCACCGCTAGCCCTGGCGCTCGTCCTCGCCCTGATCTGTTACCGCGGCACAGGTACCGGCCCGAGCACCTCCGTCACCTCCAGCACCCGCACCTGCCCGAGGTTCTGCTCCCGGATCTGCTGCTCCACCACCTCGCGATCCCCGACCACGATGATCTCGACGTTGGCGGGATCCACGTACTGCTGCGCAACGCGCTCCACGTCGGCGGCGCTCACGTCCAGGATCCGCTCGATCGTCTCGTCCAGCGTCGACAGCGGCAGCTCGTACAGCAGCGCGTTGCCGGCCTCGGCGGCAATGCCCGACACCGACTGGAACTGCGCGGGATAGCGCATCGCGAGGTAGTTCTTCGCGCGCTCGACCTCCTCCGCCGGGATCGGCTCGCGGATCCCCTCGAGCTCATTGAAGAACTCGCGCAGCGCGGCTCCCGTCACCGCGGTCTGCACCGCGGCCGCGGCCGTGAACGCGCCCGGCGCCGGCAGGAAATCGAACGACGACGATGCGCCGTAGCTGTAGCCGTGCGTCTCACGCAGGTTCTGGTTCAGCCGCGACGTGAACTGTCCGCCGAGGATCGTGTTCATCACCTGCAGCGCGTAGTAGTCCGGACTGGAGCGCGCGGCGCCGATGCGGCCGATGATGATGACCGACTGCGCGGCGCCTGGCTTGTCGACCAGGTGCACCGTGCGCCCCTGCACCTGCGTCGCGTCAGCGACGCGCGCCATCTCGAAGGTCACGCGCTGCCACGCGCCGAACGCGTTCTCGATCAGTGTGCGGGCGCGCGCGGCATCGATGTCACCGACCACGACGACGGTCGCGTTGTTCGGCCGCCACCACTGCTGCCAGAAATTGCGCACGTCGTCCACGTCCACCGCGCGCAGTGCGGCCTCGGTCACGTCGCGTCCGTACGGGTGTTCCGCACCGAACAGCTCGCGTTTCGCGAGTGCATCGGCAATTGCGTACGGCTCATCGTGCGCGCGGATCAGTGCGGTCAGCCGCTCCGCCCGCAGCCGCTCCAGCTCCTCGGCCGGAAACGTCGGCCGCAGCGCCACGTCCGCGGCGACGGCCAGTGCCTGCTCCAGCCGTGCGACCGGCACACGCAGCGTGAGCTGCGCGTGGTGCAGCCCCGCGCCGACACCGAAGCGCGCGCCCAGCATCTCGAACGCGTCCGCGATCTCCAGCGCGCTCTTCCCTGCCGCACCCTCGTCGAGCATGTCCGCCGCCAGCGTGGCGAGGCCGGGCAGCGTCCGGGGATCGAGCACGCTGCCCGCGCGCACCAGCACGTTCACCTGCACCAGCGGAATGTCGTGCTTCTCCAGAACGACCACGTCGAGGCCGTTGGGCAGCGTCATGCTGACCGGCTCCGGCAGCGACAGCGTCGGCGGCTCACCGGGCAGCGGCCGGGTGGAGCGGTCCACCGCGACCATCTCGCTCGCCTGCACGGGGTACGGCCGCGACGGCTCGGTCGTCGGCGGCGGCCCCTCGAGACCGGGCTGCGCTGCAGTCGCACAGCCGGCGGCGAGCAGCAGCGCGGCCAGGATGGAGCGCCGGGCGCGCGGCGCGCGCTCGTGCTGCGACGTCGCATGCATCGTCATGCCGCCCCCTTTCTGGCCGTCGGCGACTGCTCGAGGTTCTCGTTGGGAACCGGCGTGCTCTGCGGCACGGCCAGCTCATGCTGACCCGCCGGCACCACGCTGAGCACGATCGCCCGCTCCGGCCGCAGCCATTCCCGCGCTGCCGCGCTCACCGCCGCCGGCGTCAGTGCCCGGTAACGCGCGAGGTCCTCGTCGAAGTACTCGGGATCGCCAGTGTAGAACAGGTACTCGTTCAGCATGTCCGCCTTGGTCGCCACCCGCTCCAGCCGCTCCAGGAACGCGACCTCGTTCTGGTTGATGATCCGCTCCAGCTCGCGCGCGTCCGGGTTCGCGTTCTGCACGCGCGCCAGCTCCTCCATGATCACGTCGTAGATCTCGCCCAGCGTGTGCCCCGCGCGCGCCGTCGCCATGATGCGGAACTCGCCGTTCAGGCGCATGCCGCGCTGAAACGCGCTCACGTCGTCGGCGATCTGCAGCTCGTAGACGAGCCGCTGGTACAGCCGCGAGTTCTTGCCGCCCGTCAGCAGCTGTGCGAGCGCGTCCATCGCGGCATCGTCCTCCGCATACGCGCGGGGCGAGACCCACGTCAGGTACAGCCGCGGAAGCTGCACGCGGTCGTCCAGCACCAGGCGCTGCTGCGCATCGACGGCCGGCGGCGTCGCTTCCAGCGGCGGCACCGGCTCGCCGCGCGGGATGGGACCGAACCACTTCGTGGCGAGCCGCTTCGCCTCGTCCAGGTCGATGTCGCCCACGATCGCGATCGACGCGTTGTTGGGCGCGTAGTACGTGCGGAAGAAGTCGACCACGTCCTGGTACGCAGCCGCAGACAGGTGATCCATGTAGCCGATCACCGGCCAGGAGTACGGGTGCGTCGACGGATAGAGCGCCTCGGTGATCACCTGGCTCGCCAGGCCGTACGGCCGGTTGTCGTAGCTCTGGCGACGCTCGTTCTTCACGACGTCGCGCTGGCCGTCCACGCTCGCCGGCGACATCGCGTCCAGCAGCCAGCCCATCCGGTCACTCTCGATGAACAGCGCCATGTCCAGCGCGTTGCTGGCGAAGCTCTGCATGTAGTTCGTCCGGTCCGGCGACGTCGAGCCGTTCGGCGCACCGCCCACCTCCGCGAACCACTCGTCGATCCTGCCTTCCGGCACGTTCTTCGACCCCTCGAACATGATGTGCTCGAAAAGGTGCGCGAAGCCCGTGCGCCCCGGCCGCTCGTGCGAGGAGCCGACGTGGTACCAGGTGTTGGTCGCGATCGTCGGCGTCGTCGTATCGCGATGGAGGATTACGGTCAGGCCGTTCGGCAGCTCGAACGTCTCGGCCTCGACACTGACCTGCGCACGCGCGGGCAGCGCCAGTGCCAGGACGGCGAGCGCGCTCGAGACGGCACGCGTCGTTCCGGACATGGGGACACTCCTGAAGGGCGACTCTCTGCGTCGGCGGGATTATAGGGCGGCCCGGCGGGTGCGCGATACCTCGGCTGTTTCCTGGTCAGGTCGTGCGCACCACCCGGTAGCGCGACCGGATCAGGCCGTACACGCCGTAGGCGACGAGGCCGAGCGCAACCGCGGCAAACGGCCAGGCGCCCAGCGATTCATGCAGCGAATCCAGCGAGCCACCGAAGCCCCTGGCTTCCTCCGGCTCGTACTCGAGCGCCGCCTTCGCGACGAACACGCCGACAAAGGCGAACACGACGCCGCGCGCGGCGACGCCGAAGCGCGAGACACGCCGCAGCAGCGTCCTGCGCTCGGCCGAAACCTCCGACAGGTCGAGCATGTCGTCGAGATCCGCCTGGTTACCGCGGTAGACCTG
>DASTYK010000009.1 GCA_035764935.1 Longimicrobiales bacterium
GACATGGTCGACCTGGCGCACACGACGCTGCAGCAGGAGATCTCCGCCGCATTCCTCGTCACCGGCGAGCTGATCGTCACTGCAGACACGCGCGTGCAGAACACCAAGACGCTGCTGCCGGGGCTGCTGGACGTCGATCTCGGTACCACCAGCGCACAGGTTCGTGTGCCCGGCCGCGTCATCTACGGCATCTATGCCGACTCGCTCACGCGCGGCCGGATCCGCATGGCGGACGACAGCGTGATCGAGATCACGCTCCCGACGCCGCGCGTGTACGCGGTGGAGCCACAGCTGTCGAACATGCAGGTGGAGACCAGCCGCGGCTGGGCACGCCTGTCGCGCGAGACGGAGGAGCAGGTGCGCGAGCGCGCCATCGGCCTGGTCGAGCGTTCGCTGCGCGCGCAGGGACACCGCCACATGATGCAGTCCGTGCAGCCGCGCGTGAACACGGCGCGCGCCATCGAGGCCATGCTGCGCCCCGCGTTCGAGGCGGCGGGCATCCGACCCGAGTTCCGGTTCCGGATCGGTGACGAGATCACCTGGGAATCGGTGCCCGACCGCTGACTGGTTGCCGGACCGTCGGAAATCGCGGGGTGGTCAGCAGAACGGGGCGACGCATCGACTCATGCGCCGCCCCGTTCTGCTGCAGTCGAGTGCTCCGGGAGCACCGCACGCGAGCCGCGTGCGGCGCTCGCCTCCTCAGTCGCGGCGCTCCCTGCGCGAGCTCCGCTCGTAGCCCTCACGCACGTACGGGCGCATGGACTCGTAGTCGTGGCGCTCGTGACGCCAGCCGCGTCGCACGTCCGACTCGACCTCGTCGAACGATCGGCCGCGATAGTCCGGATTGTGGCCCGCCACGTGTCCGACACCATAGCCGACGCGCGCGTCGTCGTAGGTCACGTCACGACGATCCGAAGATTCGAAGCGGCGACGGTAGTAGTCGTCATCCTCGTCGTTCATGTTCTCGATCGCGCGGCCCGCCTTCTCGCCGGCCCACCAGCCGCCCACTGCTCCGGCGATCCCGCCGATGATGGTGCCGACCGGGCCCGCCAGCGAGCCGATTCCCGCGCCTGCGAGTGTGCCGCCGATCCCGCCCACGGCCTCACCGGCCTGCTCGCCGGCACCGGGGTCACGATCGCGCGCGTTCTCGCGCACGTCGTCGCCCAGGTGATCTCTGCGGATGTCGTCCGACCGGTGTGTGTGCTCTGCCATGATGCCTCCTGTTGAATGCCTGCGTCGCACATTGCAGGTGCATCATCTGCGCCAGTGCGCGCACATCGACGGGCGCGATCCATCGGTCGGGCCGGGCCAGTAGAAACGACTGCGGGCACGCTCGACCATCGTCGAGCGTGCCCGCGCCGTGCTGCCGGAGTCCGGCTGCGTCAGTTCTCCTGCGAAACTGCGGGTGCCGGCGTCGCTTCCGACTCCTCCAGCGTCTTCAGCACATCACGCCACGCGAACTTCTCACCCTGCCCGCGGACGTAGTAGTCCATCCACGCCTTCTCGCTGACCGACTTGACGAGCTGGTTGCGGGCGTCCGGGATGCCGTGGCTGTTGCCCGGGTACATGAACAGCTCCGTGTCGACGCCGAGCTTCTTCAGCGCCATGTGCAGCTCGACCGACTGCGGGCTCGGCACGCGCGGATCGCCCTCGACCACGTGGATCATCGTAGGCGTCTTCGCATTCGTGATGTACTTGAGCGGAGACTGGTTCCAGTACGCATCGTAGTCCTCGTATGGGAGCCTCCCGCCGAGGTAGTGCTGGCGGTTCCGCTGCACGTCGCTCTGCGCGAACATCGAGATCCAGTTGGACGTGCCCGCGCCCGAGCTGATCGCCTTGAAACGATCGGTGTTCACGAGGATCCAGTTGGACCAGTGACCGCCCGCGCTCCAGCCGAGAGCGCCCATCCGGTCGCCGTCGACGATGCCCTGCTCGATCAGGTGGTCCACGCCGGCCATGATGTCCTCATAGCCCTGCGGGAAGTAGTTGCCCACGATGTCCGTCTTGTGCGCCTCACCATAGTTCGTCGAGCCACGGTAGTTGGGTCGCAGCACGACGTAGCCGTCGCCGGCATAGACCTGCGCGCCGTAGCCGCCGTTGAAGCCCAGCACGTCGGCGGAGGCCGGGCCGCCGTGGATCGCCACGATCAGCGGGTAACGCTGCCCCTCGCGGTAGCCGACCGGCTTCACCAGCACACCGCCGACTTCCCTGCCGTCCGTCGACGTCCAGGTGATCTCCTCCTCCTCACCCAGCGCGATGTTGCGGATCTGCGGGTTCACGTCGTAGAGCTGGCGCCAGCGGTTGCGGCGCGTGACATCGTCGATGTCGTCCACCGCGAACAGCGTCGGCGGCGTCTTCGGATCCTGGTAGCTGATCAGGTAGAGACCACTGTCCTCATCGAAGTCGACGGCGAGCGCCGCTCGCTCCTCCGTCACCTGGCGCACCTCGCCGCTGCGGGTGTCCAGCGCCATGAGCTGCCGCGTCGCGCGGATGCCGGCGTTGAAGTAGTACGTGCGACCGTCCTCCGACCAGAAGCCGCCGCCGATGTCGCCGTCGAAGTTCACACCCAGCTTGCGGAACTCGCCGCCCCGCTCACCCACCGGGCGAACGTACGCGCGACGGTTCTTCATGCTGTACTGTGTCAGGTCGTCCGGCGCGATGAAGCCGACCAGCCGGCTGTCGGGCGAGAAGAACGGGCCGTTCTCACCGACCTCCTCGTTCTGTGTCAGCCGCTCGATCGTCCCCGTCGCGACCTCGAGCAGGAAGAGATCGCTGTTGATGCCCTCTTCCGTGATGTTGCGCTTGTATCGCTCCGCCGAGACGCCGCGGAAACCGATCCAGCGACCGTCCGGCGAGATCTGGAAGCCGTCCACCGTGATCGACGAGTCGCGCGTCAGGCGCGTCGCACGGACCGGCTCCAGGTCCAGCGCCCACAGGCTGGACAGCGGCGTCTCCGCGTTGCGGATGTCGACCGTGAACTTCTTTTCGCGACGCTCCTTCTCGTCCGCATCGAGCGTGTCCGCCGTGATGAAATAGATCCGTCGGCTGTCGCGCGTGAGCTCCCAGTTGCCGACACCCGCGACCTGCTTCGTCAGCTGCTCCGGCTCGACCTCCTCCGTCGTCGCCTGCGCGATCGACGCGACCGGCAGCCGGTACAGCTGCTGCTCGCCGCTCTTGCCCGCACGGTAGACCAGCCACTTCCCGTCGCGAGAGAACGCGAAATCCGCAACGCCATCCTTTGCCGACGTCAGCTTGCGTGCCTCCCCGCCGTCCGGCCGCATCAGGTAGAGCTGACGCTGGTTGCCGTTGTTCGCGGCATCACGGTTGGACGCGAACACGAAGAAGCTGCCGTCTGCCGACCACGCCGGCGACTGCTCGTCCTTCTCCGCCGTGAACGTCATCTGCCGCGTCGAGGCCAGCCCGTCACGCGTCGAAACGAGGAAGATGTCGCTCTGGCGCTCCGCCTCTTCCCAGTCCGGGAAGGAGACCGTGTAGAGCATCCAGCGGCCGTCCGGGCTCAGGTCCGTCGAGCCCGCGCGTCGCATCTCCTGCACGTCCAGGAACGTCATCGGCCGCTGCGCGTGCGCGAGCGCAGCCAGCGTGGACGTCAGGAACAGCGAAGTCGCGATCGCACGGACGATCCGCAGCCGTGTCGTCTGCATCGGAGTCCTCGTCGAAAGGATGTGGATTGGGTTCCCGGAAGGCGTCCGGGTGCTGGTCAGATAGTATACAATGTGCGGGCGGCCACCGCGAATCCCGCTGCAACGACAGCGCGCCGAGCGGGCCGCGACGGGCACGCTCGCAGCGCCTGCGGTGCAGTCGCGATGCAGCCCTGATACGGCCGGTCGGAGCGGGAGCGCCTGGCGGGAGCCGGCATGCGCTCCCGCCCTGCCTCGTCGCTCTACGCCAGCGCTGCGTCCAGCGTGATGTTCGCGTTCAGCACGCGGGAAACCGGGCAGCCCTCCTTGGCCTTCTGCGCCAGCTCCTCGAACTTCGCCCTGTCGATGCCCGGCACGCGGGCGCGCAGTGTGAGGTGCACGGCCTTGATGGACCAGCCGCCCTCCTCCTGCTGCAGGTCGATCTCGGCCGACGTGCTGAGCTCCTCGGCCGTGACGCCGGCGCCAGCGAGCTGGAACGCGAGCGCCATGGAGAAACACCCGGCATGCGCCGCGGCGATCAATTCCTCCGGGTTCGTGCCGGCGCGGCCGTCCTCGTTTTCGAAGCGCAGCTTCGCCGAGTACGGCGTATCAGCGAGCACGCCACTCGGCGTGCTGAGCGTGCCATTTCCGTCCTTGCCGCCGCCGCGCCAGACGGCCTGTCCCTTCCGCTTCATTCCGCCTCCTCACAAGACACTGGAATTCACCTGGTCACGCGAGCCGTCACGGCTCACGTGTGAGCCGGTCGCTGCAACACGCGCGCCGGGTCAGCGCACGCCCACGGCGCCCTTGACCGATTCGATCAGCTTCGCGGAATCGTAACCCACGCCGTCCTTGAAGACGAGCGTGGTGTTGCGCAGCTGAGCGGGATCGGCGACGGGGTTGCCGCGCACCACGGCGAGGTCCGCAATCTTGCCGACCTCGACAGAGCCGAGCTCGTCGTCGACGCCGAGCGCCTTTGCGCCGTTCAGCGTCATGATGCGGATCGCCTGCGGCACGTCGAAGCCTGCCTCGACGAGCAGCTCGAGGTTGCGCTGGTCGCCGAAGCCGGGCAGCGCGCCGCCGTTGCCGGTCGGGTCGACGCCCGCGGCGAGGAGTCCGCCGGCCTCGACGAACGCGCGCTCGAAGGCCATCGCTTTCTGGAAGACCTCGGGCGCGATGCCGGCCTGCGGGTTCTCGGCGATGCGACGCCGCGTGGCGAGGTACTCCTCGCGAGTTTCCTCGGACATTGCGTCGAGCATGCGCTGATCCAGCTCCTGCGGCCGGTTCGGCACGAACAGCTCGTACACGGCGAGCGTGGACGTCATGGCGACGTCGTTGTCGACCATGGTGCGGATCGTCTGCTGCACCTCGTCGCTGCGGACGTCGACGTTGGCGAGCGATGCGCCGGCCGTCTGCGGGCAGCGGTCGGGCTGCTTGTTGGGGTCGTACTCCGCGTTGGCGAAGAGGCCGTGCTCGAGGGCGTCGATGCCGAGCTCGACGGCCTCGCGATAGCCGACGGAGCAGAGGTGGCCGGTCAGCTTCACGCCGAGCCGGTGCGCCTCGTCGATGGCGGCCTTCATCTCGTCGCGGGAGATCAGCGTGTAGAACTTGAACCAGGTCGCGCCCTCGCCGGCCCAGTACTGCACCACGCGGCGTGCGTCCTCCGGCGTGCCCACGGCGTACATGCCGCTGCCGGCGCCATCGCCGCTGATGTACGGCCCGGTGACGTGCATGCGGGGCCCGGGCGCCTGGCCCTCCTCGATCTGCCGCTTGAGGTTCAGCTCGCTGTAGGGCGACATGCTGCCCGTCGTGCGGATCGTCGTCACACCGCTCGCGAGGTAGAGTCGCGGCGCGGTGAAGTTCGCCTGGATGCTGCGGCCGGACGTCGTGTAGAACGTGTGGTTGTGCATCCCGACGATGCCGGGGATGACGGTGTGCCCGTTCAGGTCCATCACGCGTGCACCATCCGGCACGCGCGTGCTCGCGGCGGGCCCGACGGCGCTGATGCGGCCGTTCTCGATGACGACGGTCTGCCCATCCCGCGCGGGTGCGCCCGTGCCGTCGATGACCCGCACGTTGGTGAGCGCAACCACCGGCTCGGGGACGGACACCATCGCCTGCGAGTTGCGACTGAGCTGGTCGAAGGACTGCGCGTGCGCGGACGGCGCGACGAGCAGGCATGCGGCGAGTGCTGCCGTGAAGCGAACCATCGGGCGCTCCTGGTGATGATGTGGGGGAACCGTGCTGCCGAACTTGCGCGGCACGGCCGTTCACTGCAAGAGAGGCGGGCCGACTACCCCGGCCTGACCGCGAACACGGTCTTCATTCCCGCCTCCAGGTGCTCGGCGATGTGGCAGTGGATCATCCACATCCCCGGATTCGTCACCTCCAGCAGCAGCTCCACCACGCCGCCGACCGGCACGAGCACGGTGTCCTTCCAGGCGTGGTTCGTGGTGGGCCGGCCGTTCACGTCCAGCACGAGGAAGCGCTGCCCGTGGATGTGGATCGGGTGCGCCATCGCGTGCAGCGTGTGGCGATCATTGACGAGGCGGATGCGCACCAGGTCGCCGACGTCGAACTGCCAGGTGATCTCCTCGTTCTCGAGGCCGGTCGCTTCATCGCGCAGCGTCCAGGTCACCTCGTTGCTGGTGGGCAGCCAGTCCATCATCGGCATGGTGCCGCTCCACTCGACCGGGTTGAAGAACAGCGTGTCCAGCCGCATGAGCGAGACGAGCGGGAACGGCAGCCCCTCGTCCTTCATGGTGAGCGTGAGGGTGAGGTCCGGCGCGCGCGTGAAATGCTCGCGGTAGCGGGCGACGTCCTCGATCACGTCCTCGTGGCGGCGCAGCCGGTCGAAGTCGGACGCGTAATCCGGCGTCGCCGGCGTGTCGGACACTCGCACGAACCCGAGCGTGTCCTCCTCCTCGAAGAACACACCGAACGTGTGGTCGATCGCCTGCACGCGGTTGAGCAGCGGCACGGTGCCGGCGCTGTCGAATGCGACGTCGACGACGTAGCGCTCCGCCGGCGCGATCACCACGCTCTCCACCCACGCCTCCTCCTCGTAGCGGCCGATGTCGGAGCCGACCACCTTCATGCGCGCGTGCGGAAAGGAAACATTGAATGTGCGCGTGTTCGCGACATTGGTGAAGAAGAAGCGCACCACCGCACCGCGCTGCACGTCCAGCTCGTATGCAGGTGCCGGCTCGCCGTTCACCAGCAGCACATTGCCGAAGCGACCCATCAGCGCGTGCGTCGTGCGCTCCGCGCCATAGGGGACGAGGCCCGTGTCGCCCAGCAGCAGGTCGTCCAGCATGACGACCTGCTCGCGGTGCACCGGTGACCACGCGCCCGGCGTAGCATCGCGCACGAGCAGGTTGCCGTACAGGCCGAGGTCCTGCTGGATGTCCTCGCGGTGATGCGGGTGGTACCAGTAGATGCCGGCATCCGGGAAGCGGATCTCGTAATGAAACGAGTCGCCCGGCATGACCGGCTCCTGCGTGACGTGCGGCACACCGTCGAAGCGGTTGTCCAGCCGGATGCCATGCCAGTGAACAGCTGTCGGCAGCTCGGTGCGGTTCACGAAGTTGACGTGCACGGTCATGCCCTGGCGCACGTGCACCAGCGGCCCGGGCTGCTGGCCGTTGAACGCGTACATCACGACGTCGCGCCCGCGCACGCGACGACGCGCGAGTGCTGCCTCGAGCCGGATCGTGTCGCCCTCCGCCGGCTCGAGAAGCTGGCGCGGCCCGACGTGCGGGATGCCGGCGATATCGACGTCCGCGCCCGGCAGCCAGGGCGTCGCATCGGGTGTCATGCCCTGCAGTCCCGGCATGTACATCATCGAGGCCCGCGGGTGCGGCGGCGGCATGACCCACCCGTCCTCCGCATGGTGATGCGAGTGCTCCGGCTCGGCCGACGACGCCTGCACCATGTGCGCTTCGCCCATCCGCATGCTGGGGGAGAGCCCGCGCAGCACGAACGGACCACCAGGTGCAGCAGCATCCGGATGCGCTTCCAGCGAAAGGAACAGCGTGAACCGGTTGAACGCGACGTCCTGACCCAGTGTGGCCTCGACCGCAACGTTCGGCCCCGGCCAGCTCACCGCGCCCAGTCGCACCATCGGCGCGAGCGACGGCGGCGCCGCCCACGCGACATAGGACGTGTACTCCCCGAGCAGCCGCGGATCCGGCAGGGAGTCCAGGCGCAACGAGACCTGCCAGCGATGCACCCCGTCCGCCGTGACCGGCGCCGTGAACGGCGACTCCGGCGGCACGAGGAACGCCGTCCCGCCGAACCGCCGCAGGTCCGGCGTGCCGATCAGCTCGACCGTGTGCAGATCCGCCGCAGGCTCCTGCGCCCGCAACGGACCCGCAAGCGCAATGAGCACGACCGGCAGAACCCGCAGCAATCGCATCGACACGCTGTCCCAGGAAATTCGAAGCTCGGAGCTGCTGAGGAGCCCTCAGTCAGACTGAAGCCGGAAGTTACGACCCCACGCACCCGGATGACAGCTCGCAGGCGTGTGCCTCGGAGCGACGTGCACGGACATGAGCGCCGTCCACCTCCGCCCCCCACCCGCCGTTCAATCCCGAAGTGTCCGCCACCCCCCTCGCACCACCCACCGCCCACATCCCGCAGTTCAGGAAGCCCCCTCGCACCACCCACCACCCAAAGCCCGCAGTTCAGGAACCCGCCGCCCGCAGATATCTCCGCCCCACCTGCAGGAACCGACCGTTCTGCTCCGCGAACGGCAGTGCCTCCTCCTGCTCGAGCAGCCGCTCCACGTGCTCCCGCAGGACCGGGTCGCCCCACCGGTAGCCGGTCGCGTCCTCGGCCAGCGATGTCTCACCGTCGCAGGCCGCCTCGAGCAGCGCGAGCGCGGCGGCAGCCGGGTACGACGGGTCACGCATCGGCGGCAGCACGAATCGCCGCTGCGGCTCGGCGCCGTCCTCCTTGGTGAACGCGCGGGACATGTCCTTCAATCCTCGTAAAGCAACGGGCGTCCAATGCCGCCCCAGAGCGATGCCGGCGCGATCTCGATGCTGTTGCCTGCAGGATCGCGAACGTAGAGCGACGTGCCCGCCTCGGGCCAGTCGATCTCCTTTTCGATGGGTACGCCGCACGTCGCGAAGTGTGCCCGCCATGCAGCGATGTCGTCGTCGGACGCGACCAGTGCGACGTGACCGGGACCCTGTGCGCCATGCGGCGGAATCGTGCCGCCGGGCTCGATCGTGCGCTTGGGGTCGAAGAGAATGACGACCGAGTGGCCACAGCGAAGCATGGTATTGCGACCTGCGGTGTGCGCGATCCGCGCCATGCCGAGCACCCTCACGTAGAACTGCTCGAGCGCGGCGAGATCGGCACCATAGACCGCCGCCTCCAGGATGCCGCCCAGGACCGGCGCGGTGGGTGTGCGGACATGCTGCGGCCGGCCGGCCGCCCCGCGCGGTGCTGACGGCGCAGCAGCGGGCGCGATGCCGCGGGCAGCGCTGTCGCCGCGTGGATGCGTGTCGCTGTTCATGGATCCTCCGCCCGGGCACTGTGAAACCGTCACTCTCGACCGCGTGCAACGTCTGCACGTCGCGGGCCCGGATCGAGCCGGGACAAGGCTGCGAAATCCAACGCCCGTGCGTGCTGCGAGCCGTTGTGCCACACCGCGTTATCAGCGGCTGAGGACCGTTGGCAGCGGTTCCGGGTATTTCATGTGTTGCCTCTCGAATGCCCCCGCGTGATTCGAACCACTCCTAAGCCGGAGACACCTATGGCCCGCATCAAGATCTTCCGTAAGGACGGCTCGCCGACACCCTACTTCTGGTCGGACAAGAATGCCGCCGCCAAGTCGCTGCAGACGGTTTACAAGCAGACGGAGAAGGGTGTCACGCGCATGAAGGGTGTGCGCTACGAGCCGGCGACGGGTCGTATGCACCGCGACTGACCAGGTCGCTGCGCACGAGGGTCGAGGAGCCGGTGCACGCGGATGCGTGCACCGGCTCCTTCGCTTGATGCCATCCGCATCTTCTGCATCGTGCGGCTCGTTTCGTCCGAGGCCGACGCACGCTCGGCGTACGCTGGCTCCTTCGTAGGATGCTGCTCCCGGGTCAACGTGCGCCGAACGCGCGCACCACGCGCGCCGTGGTGATGACCTGCCCTGTATGTCGGGTGGCATGCTCGCCCGCGTGGTACAGCAGTCCGCGCACGGTGGCAGGCAGCCGCTGGCGCCCGACGTGGCGCGCCTCGTCGAGTGCGCTGTCCGGCGTGGTCCGGAGCTGCTCCATGGCCTGCCTGAGCTGTGCGACGACGAGCTCCATGAGGTCCACCGGCGTGGCCCCCTGCCGGATCCGCCCCTCGCAGCGCAGCCATTCCATCTGCGCCTCCTGCAGTGGTTCGCCGCGCGCGTAGGTAAGCAGCCGATCGGTGCTGCCGGCGAGGTGCTGCAGATGATAGCCGATCGAGGCGGCGCCGCCGGGTGAGATCCACAGCTCGTGCGGCTCGATGAGCGGAACGACCTGCTCGAGATCGCGCTGCACCTGCACGAAGGAATGCGCGACCGGCTGCAGCGCAGCACTGATCCCCTCCACGGGTCCTCCGAGCCAGGCCTCCGGCTGAGACATTTCGTCACTCCATTCGAATGGTTGTCAACACGTGATCGCCCGCAGCGCCCTCGCGGATCCATTCCTCCACTGCTTTGCGGAGCGGACGTGCGATTCGTATAATGGCGCCCGTTTGCGGACGGGACCACTGCCGAAGTACCCCGCGTCCCGCCGCTCACGCTCGCCTACAACACAACCCGCCGCGATGGATGCACCTGTCCCGCGTCGGGATCCGTCCACGAGCAACAGGAGAGGTCATGCGAAGAATGCTACACGGGCTCTGGGTGCTCCTTGTCCTGGCCGCCCTCCCGGCGGCAGTGCAGGCGCAGCAGACTGGTTCGGTCCAGGGAACGGTCACGGACCAGCTCTCCGGAGCCCCACTCAGCGGCGTGCAGGTGTTCATCGTCGGCACGACGAGCGGCACGCTGACCGATCAGAACGGCGGGTTCCTCCTCGCGGACATTCCGGCGGGACCCCGAACGCTGCGCGCGGAACGTATCGGATATGGTGAAATCGAGCGACAGATCGACGTTCCGGCCGGCGGCACGGCGACGATTCAGCTGCAGCTGTCGGAGTCGGCGATCGGGCTCGACCAGATCGTCGTCACGGCGCTCGGCGTGGAGCGCACGCGGCGCGAGGTCACGACGTCGGTGCAGTCGGTGAGTGGTGAGCGGCTCGCGCGCGCCCCGGAAACGAACCTGGTGAGCACGCTGACGGGCAAGATCTCGGGCGTTCACATCATCAGCTCGAACACGCCCGGCGGCTCCGCACGCATGGTGATCCGAGGTGTCAACTCGCTGACGGGCAACAACCAGCCGCTGTTCGTGCTGGACGGCATCCCGGTCAGCAACTCGTACTCGACCGCCGGCACGCGCGGCTACAACGCGATCGACTACGGCAACCTGATCTCGGACCTGAATCCGAACGACATCCAGTCGATCACGGTGCTGAAGGGCGCGAACGCGGCTGCGCTGTACGGCTCCCGTGCCGCGAACGGCGTCGTGCTGATCCAGACGAAGAAGGGCACGCGCGCCCGTGACCTTACGATCACGGCGCGGGCGGACATGACGTTCGACACACCGCTCCGGCTGCCCGAGTACCAGAACATGTACGGGCAGGGCTCGCGCGGTGAGTTCCAGGCGACCACCGACGAGAGCTGGGGCCCGCTCATGGAGGGGCAGCCGATCGTGCAACCACTGTATGGTGACGAGCCGGCGCCCTTCAGCCCGCACCCGGACAACGTGCGGGACTTCTTCGAGACGGGCCGCACGAACAACACCAGCGTCGCACTCAGCACCGGCAGTGAGAACTCCTCCCTTCGTCTTTCCCTCTCCAACATGAACCAGGACGGCATGCTCCCCGGCTTCGAGCAGGAGCGCACGACCGTCTCGCTGGCAGGAGGGCTGGGCCTGACGGAGCGGCTGCGTGGTGAGGCGTCGCTGCAGTACATGAACGCGGATGCGGCGAACCGTCCTGCCCAGGGGTACGGCGAGGACAACGTGATGTGGCAGTTCCTGTGGTTCGGCCGGCAGGTCGACACGGAGATGCTGCGCCGCAAGCGTCGCAACGAGGATGGCAGCCAGTACAACTGGAACAACCGCTGGAACAACAACCCGTACTGGACGCAGCTCGAGGACCAGAACTGGGACTCGCGTGACCGCTTCATCGGCGGCGGCTCGCTGACGTACGGCTTCACGGACTGGCTGGACCTGATGGTGCGCGCGGGTGCGGACGTTTCGAGCGAGCACCGCAAGGAGGTGTACGCGGCGGGCACGAAGTCGGTCTCGTCGCCGACGGGTGCATTCGGTGAGACGTCGCTCTCGCGCGAGGAGGTCAATGCGGACTTCCTGCTGAGTGCAGAGTGGCCGAACCTCGAGAACTACAGCATCAGCGGTTCATTCGGCGGCAGCCGCCGCGACAACGAGTACAGGCGGCTGGGGGCGTGGGCGAACGAGCTGGTCGTGCCGATGCTGTGGGACTTCGGCAACTCGGCGGTCGAGGTGTCTGCGGACGACTACCGTGAGCAGACGCGCGTGAACAGCCTGTACGGCTCGCTCAGCTTCGGCTTCCGCAACTTCTGGTTCGTGGAAGCGACGGGGCGCAACGACTGGTCGTCGACGCTGCCGGAAGCGAACAACTCGTACTTCTACCCGTCGGTCTCGACCAGCCTGATCCTGAGTGACGTGGTCGACCTGCCGGGCGTGTCGTACGGCAAGGTGCGGCTCGGCTGGGCGCAGGTCGGCAACGACGCGTCGGCCTACCAGCTCGTCGACCCGTACGTGGCGGACGCGTTCCCGTTCGGCACGGCTCCGCGCTTCACGGCGAGCAACACGCTGCGCAACTCGAAGCTGAAGCCGGAGATCACAGAGTCCTGGGAGCTCGGCGCGGAGATGCGCTTCATGCAGGACCGCCTCGGCTTCGACGTGACGTACTACAGTACGGAAACGCGCAACCAGATCGTCCCCGTGCAGATCTCGCCGCTGACCGGCTTCACGACCAAGATGCTGAATGCCGGCACGATCTCGAACAAGGGGATCGAGCTGCTGGTCGACGGCACGCCGGTGCTGCTCGACAACGGCTTCCGCTGGGACGTGAATGCCACCTTCGGCAAGAACAACAACGAGGTGGTCGAGCTGGCGGACGGGCTGGAGACGCTGGTGCTCGACACCTACTACGGTGTGAACGTGGAAGCGCGCGTCGGTGAGGCGTACGGCGCGATGTACGGCCGCCAGTACGTGCGGGACAGCCAGGGCAACATCGTGGTGGGCAGCAACGGCCGCCCGCTGAACACGTCGGACAACCCGAACGGCTACCTGGGCAACTACAACCCGGACTGGACGGGCGGACTCGGCAACACGTTCAGCTACGGGCCGGTCTCGGCGCACGTCCAGATCGATGGCCAGAAGGGCGGCGCGATCTACTCGCTGACGCAGGCGTACGGCGTCCGCTCGGGCGTGCTGATCGAGACGCTGGAGGGTCGCCGCGAGGGACGCACGCCCGCGGAGGGCGGCGGCCTGGTCATCGATGGCGTCCGTGTGGTGGATGGGGACACGGTCCCGAACGACATCGTGGTCGACGCGCAGGACTACTGGCGGGGGCTGACCGGGCTGCACGAGGAGTTCGTGCACGACGCGAGCTACGTGAAGCTGCGCGAGGTGCGCCTCGGGTTCCAGGTGCCGCAGACGTGGACGAACCGGATCGGACTGGGCACGGCGGAGATCGCGCTGATCGGACGCAACCTCGCGCTCTGGACGGACGTGCCGCACATCGATCCGGAGACCGCATTCAACGCGGGCAACGTGCAGGGCTTCGAGTACTCGCAGACGCCGTCGGGCCGCACGTTCGGCTTCTCCGTCACGGTGACGCACTGATGGCCACCCTCACGAGATCGGAATTCATGATGCGAGGAACGATGATGCGAATGAGAAGGTGGGGTGCGGCGGCCGTGCTCGGCCTCGCCGTGGGCGTCACTGCGTGTGATGAGGGCCTGGCCGGCCTGAACGTCGATCCCAACAACCCCGTCGAGGTCGGGCCGGAGTACCTGCTCCCGAACGCCATCGAGGCGTCCGTGAGCCGTGTGATCGGCTCCGGGCTGAACATGGATGTGACGGGCCTGTGGGCGCAGCACTACGTCGAGCACCTCTACACGGTCGAGGACCTGTACGACATCAGCAACAGCGCTGTCTCGGGTCACTGGTCGAGCTTCTACTCGGGCCCGCTCCAGGACTTCCAGGAGGTGATCGAGAAGGGGACGGAGACCAGTCGCCCGAACACGACGGCGATGGGGATGATCATGAAGGCGTGGACCGCGCAGGTCATGACCGACCTGTGGGGCGACATCGGCTATTCCGAGGCGCTGCAGGGTCGCACGTCGGAGGTGCTCACGGTCGGCTACGACACGCAGGAGCACGTCTACGAGCAGCTGCTGCAGGAGACCGCCGCAGCAGCAGCCATGATCGATCCGGACGGTCTCAAGATCACCGACGGTGACCTGATCTACGGCGGCGACATGGACCGGTGGAGCATGTTCGCCAACTCGCTGCGCATGCGGATGGCGATGCGCCTCTCCGACGTCGCGCCCGACGTCGCGCAGCAGCAGTTTGCGGACGCGTACGCGGACGGCGGCTTCGCGTCGAACGACGACAGCGCCATCCTCTGGTACCTGGACAACGGCGTGAACCGTCATCCGATCCACGCGTACGAGCTGAGCCGCGACGACCACTCGGTCAGCCGCACGATGATCGAGATGCTGCGCGATCTGAACGATCCGCGGCTGCCGGTCTACGCCAAGCCGAACGCGGCCGGCAACTACTGGGGTGCCACCAACGCCACGCTCGCGGATCCCCCGCTCGACTCCGTTTCGCGGATCGGCGAGTTCTACAGCCGGGCCGATGCGCCCGGCGTGCTGATGAGCTACGCGGAGCTGCTGTTCCTCCAGGCGGAAGCGGCCGAGCGCGGCTGGATCGCAGCGGATCCGGCCACGCTGTACGCCGCGGGCATCCGTGCCGCGATGGAGTTCAACGAGATCGCGACTGCCGAGATCGACGCATACCTGGCGCAGCCGGAGATCGTGTACCAGGGCGGTGACGCGGGGCTCGAGCAGATCTGGACGCAGAAGTGGATCGCGCTCTTCGGCCAGGGCCCGGAGGCATACGCGGAGTGGCGCCGTACTGCCACACCGGTGCTCGAGATCGGGCCCGACGCGGAGAACGACGGCCAGATTCCGCTGCGCCTGTTCTACCCGGCGGCGGAGGAGTCCTACAACCGCGAGGCGGTGGAGGCGGCCCGGGCACGCCAGGGCGGCGCCGACCTGAGCGATCCGGTCTGGTGGGACGTGACCGGCGGCGGGCAGGTCGATGCGCTGAGCAGCGGGTCCTGATCGCAGCGGTCCTGAGCACGCAAACGGCCCCGTCGCAGGACGGGGCCGTTTTCGTTTGTGGACACGATGGGCTGCTGACTCTTTGATCAACGCCGCGTCCGTGTCCCGCGCTGCGGGCCCGGCGTCGGTCGGCGCTCCGGGGCTACAGGCTCGCTTCGATCAACTCCAGGTCGGTTACGCTCGCCGTCGACTCGTCGTCCGCCGTGTTGAAGCGGAAGTCGAGCACGATCTTCACGGGGTAACCGTCGCGTGGATGGTAATCGACGTCGAAGCGATCCGCACGCTCGTCGATCCCGGCGTCAACCCGTTCGAACAGCTGATCGATCGTCGGGAACAGCGACAGTGCGGTGGGATCGATCTCTCCGTCGCGACCGACCATCTCGACGGACTCGATCGCACCATTTCTCACCGTGATCGCGACGGGCGTGTAGGCCGCGGTCGCGCAGAAGCAGCTTTCCCGGTAGAGAAACGAGTACGACGTGGCGCCGAGCGCTTCCCAGCGGGCGCGGGCTCGCTCGTTGGCTTCGCGGCGCTCGCCCCACTCGTCGGTGTCGAATGCGCTGCAGGCGGACACCAGGAGCAGGCTGACGAGTGGAACGAGCTGCAGGGTGCGACGTCGCATGACGTTCTCCTCCGTGGGTGCTGTACTGCCCTCAGGAGGAGAACGTGCGACTGCGCACGAAAACGACAGCGTGGCGGCCTAGACGGGCACCGTCGGCTCCTGCTCGCGCTGCGCCACGGCCGGGCGGTTCTCCGGCGCCATCATGCGGTATGCAGTGCCGACGGCGAGGAACAGCCAGAGCAGGTCGAACATGCTGAGCTGCGCCCTGACGCCCTCGACGACGCCCATCTCCTGCAGCGCACCGTCGGCGACGAAGAGTGCCACGTCGTGCTTCTCGTCAGCCGTCATCTGTGCGAGCCGTGCATCGCTCTGCCGCAGCATGTCGGCCCAGAGCGCATCGGAGAGCGTGTCGCCGGCAGTCTCGACCGCCTCGACCGCCGCCATGGTCTCCGCGTCCAGCTCGCCGTCGCCGTACATCTGCCAGGCGACGGCGCCGCGCAGCACCTCCTCGTTTTCCGCCAGGTCGTCAGCGACGCGGCCCGCACTGCCCGAGTAGATGAAGATCTTGCCGGCGAGCAGCCCGACCACGGCAAACGCAGCCGCTGCATACGCAAGCTGCTGCGTGCGCTGCGAGGTCATCCTGCTCATGGCGACGCCGACCAGCAGGCCCACGCCCCAGGCGACGTAGCCGATCTCCATGTTGGTCAGGAACACCAGGGCCGCCCAGATGCCGCCCGCGATCAGGGCGGCGGCGAGGCCTGCGGCGAGTGCGAGGGGGGTGCGCCCGTCGTCGTAAACGGCGCTGCTCGAGGTTACGACAGGGCCCAGCCGACTGTTGTCGAATGACATGATTCCGCTCCGTCACGGATCCGTATTGTGGGTGCATCCCCGTACAGGAGCCGGAACGGCATCGTCCCGGCGCGCGGGAATGGTTCTGCCGCACGCGTTGGAATGTCAACCTTTTTGTCGGAATGGAGGCGCGTTCAGGCCACCGTATGCCCCGTGTCCGTGTCCATTTCACGCAACCGCGAGACCGCCCACGCAGCATCCGGGTCGGGCATCACGATCTGTGTCACGCCGTCCGGAAAGCGCGAGAGCAGCATGCGGTACTGCCGGAGCAGCTCGGTGTCGGACGGCTGCCATGGATGCAGGTAGCGCACGCCCCTGACCTGCGCCTGCAGCAGCTCCTTGGCGCAGCCGAAGCAGGGCTGCATGGTGGTGTAGAGCGTCGCACCGGCCACGGCGATGCCGAAGCGTGCAGCGGCGATGAGCGCATTCTGCTCGGCGTGGACGCAGATGCAGACGTCGTAGCCTGCAGCGGGCCCGTACTTTCCGCGATCCGCGCAGCGCTCGCAGCCGCCGTCGAGGCAGTTGACCATGCCCGACGGCGTGCCGTTGTAGCCGGTCGAGATGATGCGGTCGTCGAGGACGAGAATCGCGCCGACGCGATTGCCGAGACAGTTGGCGCGCGCCCGTACGGCCTTGGCGATGCCCATGTAGTACTCCGGGCGCTCGGGCCGCCGCGCGTGGTCAGTCATTGTTGACCGTCACTCCTGCCGTGTCGTGCAGGATGAGCAGGCCCTCGACACGCCCGATGCGCATCCCGGTCGAGTCCGCCTCGACCATCAGGTGCCACACCAGCAGCTGGCCCCGGCGCGCACCCGCTGCATCCGTCACGGGGATCAGCGCCTGCTCCGCGCGCAGCGCATCGGACGCCGGTCGATTGCCGGGCTCGGGTGGAAGCGTCGCGATGAGGCGCGCGAGGTCCGCGTGGACTCGCCGCCCTGCGGCCTGCAGCACGAGGCTCACGGAGTCCGGCGCCTCGATGTGCACGGCATACGTCGGCTGCAGGGGCACGTCCCGCCTGCGCATCTCTTCCGGCTCCGGCGACCAGCCGATGCGCCATGCGGTTCCGGCCTGCACGGGAAACGGCTCCGTCAGCGGCATCGCGGCAAACCGGACGACCGACCCGGCCACGGTCGTGCGGTCCGGCTGCAGCCGCAGGTCCGACGCATAGTCTCGCCAGCGGCTGTCGAAGTCACGCGCGTAGCGCTCCAGCACCGGGGGCAGCGCGTCGGCGCCGAAGTGTGTGGCAAGGTAGCCTGCGCTGCCTCGCACCTGGTCGTAGATGCCTGCATCCACGATACGCGGCATCGAGTCCGGCGCTTCGCTCTGCCATGTGCTGTCCGTGGCAGGAATGTCGAGCTGTGCGAGTGCGTCCAGTAGCCGCCCCTGCTGGCTGCGCTTCGACAGCGCGAGCACGCCCCACGGGCCGACAGCGAAGACCAGCAGCGTGACCGCCAGCGCCAGCGGCACGACATGCAGGGTAAACGCGCGGCGACGCACGAGCTGAGCGGTCGCGGCGAGGGCGAGCAGTGTGAGGACCGCCAGCACGATCAGGCGGATGAGCCGGAACTCCGTGAGGCCGTACTGCCCGGTCCGCTGCAGCAGGGCCCAGGCACCGAGCGGCGCGAGCGGCAGGAACAGCGCCGGCGCGATGCGCAGCCAGCGGCCGATGCCGCGTGCAGCGGGGCGCGGATCGAACAGGAGCAGCCCGAGCGCTGCCAGTCCGCCGGCCGCGAGCACGAGCGGTGATACCAGGTTCTTCGGGATCTCCTGCGTGATGAAGATGCGCACCACGTACGCGTACAGGATCACGTAGTAGACGGCCAGGAGGGGCGGCACGAGGAAGAGCGCGATGCGCTGCGCGACGCCTGCGACCGCGCTCTCCTGTTCGATCGGCCGCACGTAGTCGCGCAGCCCGCCGAGCACGACCCAGGGCACGAGCACGAAGCTGATCCAGCCCCACACGTGGCCGTAGATCTCGCCGCGCAGGTCCAGCTCGAAGAGCACGTCGATCGCGCGCAACGCCAGCGCCAGGCCGGCGAAGAGTGCGACGCCGTACAGCCCTGCACCGATCAGGCGCAGCAGTATGCGGCCATCCATGCGCCGCATGCGCTCGACTGCGCTCGCGCGCGCGCCCGCGAACGCGGGCAGTGCGATGAGCCAGGCGACGGCGGCCCAGACGAGCAGGAACGCGCGCCAGCGCTCCGCCTCGTACTCGAAATCAGCGACGATCAGTGCATACGCGGCGAACACGACCGCGCCCGCGAGCGTGACGACCCAGCGTCGCATGGCGCTCCACGCGCCCATGGCGTGCAGCAGCGTTCCCGTCCACGCGACGGCGGCGATGAGCGCGCACGCGACCGCGGTCTCCGTCCACGCCTGCATCGCGTCGCTGCCCGCCTCGATGGCATACGAGAACGTGAGCGCGACGGTCAGTGTCGCTGCGACCTCGACGGGTGCCTGCCGGACGCCGCGCGCCGCATCGCGGAGGTAGCGTGCCGCGCGGACACGCAGCGTGACCTTTTCGCTCACGTGCGGGCGGTCGGTGCTGCCGCTGTACGGATCACGGGGTCGTGCAGGACCGGCACGCTGCACGAGTTGGCGATGAAGCACTGCGCATGCGCGTCGTTGTGCAGGCGCATGGCCAGCTCCGCGTCGTCGTCATCGGCGATCGTGACCACCGGTGCCAGGCGCACCTCGGTGAAGCGCGCGGGACCATTGCCGCGCAGGGACAGGGTGCCGCTCACCGAGTCCTCGTAGGCGAGCACGCGTATGCCCTTGCGCGCGCACAGCGCCAGGTAGGAAAGCAGATGACAGCCCGAGAGCGCCGCGAGGAAGAGGTCCTCGGGGTTGTGCAGATTCGGATCACCGCGGAACAGCGGATCCGCACTGCCGCGCAGGACCGGCTTGCCGTCCACCGCGAACTCGTAGTCGCGGCCATACCCGTCGTAGGACGCCGTGCCGTCGCCGGTGTTGCCCGTCCACGTCGTATGCGCCCGGTACTCGTGTGTCGCTTCCGCCATGATGGTCATCTCTCCAGGTCGCACCCGCACCGGGGGTGGACAAATGTTCGCACCGGTCACGCGGGTCGGTCCGCGTGCTCCGGGAAAATGCAGTCGACCACGTCTGCTACCGGATGGTAGCCCATCCGCTGGTAAATCGAATTGGACACGGGGTTGGCCAGGTCCGTGTAGAGAAAGCAGTACCGGCTGCCGCTCTCGAGCACCGCTTCGCTCAGGTGTGCAACGCATGCGGACGCATAGCCGCGACCCCGCCACTCGGGTGGCGTGTAGACGTAGCCGATGCGCGCGCCGTTCGGCGTTTCCGCGGGGACGGCGGCCATGGAGCGGGCCCAGCCGTCCTCCCACAGGAAGACCACACCCTGGTTCACGTACTCCACGGCCACGTGCTCACGATCCCCCATGAGCACGTGCACCTCGTCGGCGAATGCGTTCACCCAGGCACGGACGGTCGGAAGATCCGCGTGCGTGGCGGGCCGCAGCCTGCCCGCCGGCATCGACTGCGGCCAGGTGACCGCCTCGAGCTGAAAGATCCGTTGACGCGCGCCCTGCTTCCACGGCGTGCCGCGCAGCTCGCTCCAGAGCTCCGCAAAGCGCTGCGCGACTCCGTCAGGGCCGAGCACCGCGGGGATCCGCGGGTAGCGCTGTGCCACCGCCTCGACCACCCGCGGCACTGCGTCCATCGGCATGCGTGTCAGCCCGAGCTTGTGCGGCGGCGTGCGGAACGCGCAACCCGCGACCGCGCCGTCCTGTTCGACCGAGGCCAGCAGAATCGACGGGTCCTGCGCACCGCCGCCTGCGGCCAGCCCCTGCGCGATCCCGAGGAGCAGGTTGTGCTCCGCCTCCCGCTCGAGGAGCCAGCCGCCGGCGCGGTCGAGGAACGCCGCGGCGCTGCCGTGTGCGACGACGCCCACGTTGCTCGTGACGGGCTCGTTGCTGCTCATTGCGCCTCCGGCGGCGGCGCGAACAGGGTGCGAAACGCACGCAACGCGGCCGGGTGGTAGATCGTCGCATGCGTCTCCTCCGGCATCGGCTCGAAGTGGGTTCGCAGGTCGGCCGGTCCGGCCTCCTTCAACAGGGCCGCCAGCCGCGCGGTCAGCTCCGCAATCTCCGGTTCACTGCTGCTCGCCAGCCAGACCGTGCGCCCGCGCAGTGCATGGCTGCGCTCGGCGGCCCGTCGCAGCAGGCCCGCATCGTTCCACCACAGGCTCGGATCGAAGGCGATATACGTGTCGAAGAGATCCGGCTCCTCGATCAGCGTCTCGATGATGAACAGGCCGGCCAGCGACTCGCCCACGATCGCGGACTCGTCGGTCGTCGCATAGCGCGCCTCGACGGCCGGCATCAGCTCCGTGCGAATGAACTCGCGAAACGCGGCAGAGCCGCCCACGCGCGGCGCAATCGCCCGGTCATCGGGGTTCCCGGTGGGACCCGTTAGATCACGACGACGCTCCGTGTTCTCGATGCCGACCAGCAGAAACGGCCGCATCGTGCCGTTCATCACGGACACCTGCAGCAGCCCCATGACGTGCAGGAAATCCTCCTGCGTGCCGCCATCGGGCATGTACATGACCGGCAGTGCAGCGTCGGTCGTATCCCACCACATGTACGGGCGGAACACGTTGATCACGCGCACCTCGTCCAGCACCCGGGAGCGGACCGTGAATGTCTCACCGACCGCGAGCGGTGCCGGTATCTGCTGCACGTCGACAGATGGGGCGGACTGCGCTGCCGCAGGAGTCGCGAGCGTTGTCGCAGCAACCAGCGCCAGGGCCGCCCCAGCCAGTGTTCGTGTCATGATCAGCCCTGGAAGAGAATCCCGTGGCTCCGCGGTGAGCACAGCCACGGCTGCACGATGAAACGAGCAATGACTGACCAATCCAACAGCCCGCACTGCACCGCCGTGCACCAACGGAACCTATCCTTGTGCCGTCTCATCGCCCCGCCTGAAGCGCTCGAACCAGCGCATGAACTCTTCGGCGGCCGCGTCGGAGTATACGATCGGGATCCCCCCCGACGCACGCACCCAGTCCGCATCGTCGTCCTCGAACACGCGGATCATGACCGGAACACCCCGGATCGTCTCGAGCAGCCGCTGATTGTCGCGCGGCCGGCGGATCGTCGAGCTGATGATGAGCGCGCGACTCGCTCCCGCAGCGCGCAGCGTTTCCGGATCCGACGCGTCGCCGCGCACCACCTCGACGTCGCCGCCACGGAGCTGCTCGACGATGTTGGGGTCGTCGTCCACCGCGACGACGCGGTGCCCGGCAGCGAACAGCGTTTCCAGCAGCGGCAGGCCGCCGGCGCCGCAGCCGAGCAGCAGCACGTGACCGGATGGCAGATCCTCGTCGCCCGCGGCGGGCTGCAGAGCGCCCGATGCAGCAGGCTCCCCTGAAGCGACGTGCAGCAGGCCGGCAGCATCCGGCACGGGCACGTGCGAACCCCGGTTCCCCGGCACCAGCTCGAGCGCCCGCTGCACGGTTGCGTCGGACGAGAGCCACGGCGTCAGCACCATGGTCACGACCGTGACGAGAAGCAGCGTCGAAAACGTCTCCTGCTGGAGCTGCCCGGCCAGCATCCCCTGCAGCACCAGCACGAGCGACAGCTCACTGGTCTGCGCGAGCAGCAGCCCGCTCTCCAGTGCGGAGCGCGTGGTGAAGCCTGCGCGCTGCGTGACCAGCGCGACGAGCGGCGGCGTGACGAGCAGCACCAGCGCAACAAAGATGGCGGCGTGCAGCAGCGAGCGCGGGCCTGGGCTGCCGATCAGTCCGCCGAGCGCGATGAAGAAGATGGCCGCGAAGAACTCGTTGATCGGCGAGAGCTGCCCGCGCAGCACGCCGCGCAGGGGGAAGGGCGAGAGTGCCAGTCCGGCGAGGAACGCACCGGCCGGGATGGAGAGGTCCAGCATCATCGCGAGCGCGACGAACACGGCAAGGACGGCGAGGGCGGTGAGCAGCAGCGGCTCCGGCTCCAGTGCCAGGCGGGCGATGCGCGGGGCGAGCCAGTACATGCACACGAAAGCGAGCGCGACCAGTGCGGCGATCCCGGCCATGCCCTGGACAATGCCGGTCATACCGGTGGGCGCGAACGTCAGCAGCGGGATCGTGAGGATGACGAGCAGGTCCTGCAGCAGCAGCACACCAACCACTACTCGTCCGGAGGGCTCGTAGAGCTGACGCCGTCGCTGCAGCAGGCGCACGATCACGAGCGTGGAGCTCGCGGCCAGGGCCAGGCCGATATAGACGGCGGGCAGGTTCGGGTACCCGAGCAGCAGCGCGATGCCCGTGCCTGCGACGCCGAGCACGATGAACTGCGTGACGCCGACCTGCACGGCGATGTCGCGCTGCCCTCGCACACGCGTCGGGCTCAGCTCGATCCCGGCGACGAAGAGGACCACGGTCAGCCCGTAGACGACCGCATCCTGCAGCAGCTCGACCGGGAACGCGTCGATGCGGGCGAGCGCCATGCCCGCGACGACGAGAAACGGGATCGGCGCCATGTCGAGCCAGCGTGAGAACGCGAATGCGACGGCCGCGGCCGCGAGCAGAATCGCGAGGCCGGTCATTCGAAGATGCCCGCTCGGCGGAATGCGTCGGCAATGCGACGCGTGCCGGCCGGCTTGGAAAGGATCAGGTGCGTCGCGCCGGCGTTGAGCAGGTCGTCTGCCAGCGAGTTGTCGAAGGCGTGGATACTGGTGGGAATGCCGAAAAGCGTGCCCCAGTACGCGAGCAGCTGGTTCGTCTCCTCGATCTGCAGTGTCGACACGAGCAGCCGGGCGTCGCGCACGCCCGCCTCCTCGAGGAATCCCACGTGCTCAGCATTGCCCAGCATCACGCGGGCACTCAAGCCTTCGAGGTTGCCCGGCGACGTGTCCACCGCCAGGACATCCTCGCCGGAGTCCACGAGGCGGCGCACGATCCTGCGGCCGAGCGCGTTCATGCCGACCACGATGATGTGACCGCGATGCGCCTCCCGCACATCGACGCCGGCGGCACGCGCAGGCCAGTGTCCCAGGATACGCCGCTGCACGAGCCAGTCGTACATCAGCTCGCTGTAGAGGATCAGGTACGCGGTGACGCCCATGGTCACGGTCGCGATGATCGCGACCAGGGAAAGGATCGGCTGGCCGACATAGCCGATCGAGGCGCCGAGGGCGGCAAGGACCAGGGAGAACTCGCTGATCTGTGCGACGGCCCCCCCGGTCATCCAGCCGGTGCGATCGCCGTAGCCGAGCCGGATCATGATCCAGAGGAAGAAGACCAGCTCCGTGAGCAGGACGAAGGCGGAAAGCACGAGCCCGGGCAACCACTGGTCGGCGGCGGATCCCAGCTCCATGCCTGCACCGAGCGAGATGAAGAAGACCGCGACGAAGAGGTTCATCAGCGGATTCACGCGACGTCGCAGGTCCTCGTTGAATCGGAGCTGTGCGAGACTGACACCGGCCAGGAACGCGCCGATTTCCGGAGACAGGCGGAACGCCTCTGCGATCAGCACGAACAGGAAGCACCAGCCGAGGCTCCAGATGAACAGCCCCTCCTGGCTGTGCCCCATCCAGCCGAACAGGTGCGGGAGGAGGAACCGCGCCGAGAGCAGTGCACCGGCCAGCAGCAGCAGCATGCCGCCGAAGGAGACCGCCAGCCCACGCACGATCGCGCCGCCCGTCAGCTGATCCGGATCGCCGAGTCCGGTGAGAAACGTGAGCACCACGATCACCAGCAGGTTCTGCACGAGCGAGATACCGACCGCCACGCGCCCGTGCAGAGAATTGAGCTGGTTCTTCTGGCTGAGCAGCTTGACAGGCACGATCGTGCTGCTGAACGCGAGCGCGGCGGCGATGAACGCGATCTCCATGGCCGCGTAGCCGAAGAGCCACGCGATGATCGCCCCGCCGACTGCCGCCAGGATGATCTGGCCGACGCCCGCGAGCACCGCGGTGCGGCCTATGTCGCGCAGCTTGTCGAGGCTCAGCTCGAGGCCCACGAGGAAGAGCAGGAGCGCGATGCCGGCATCGGCGATGCGCTGCACCGACTCCTGCTCCACGACCAGGCCCGTGAGCGGCCCGAGAAAGAGACCCGCGAAGATGTAGGCGACGATGGATGGCATGAAGATGCGCCGGGTGAGCAGCACCAGCACGGCCCCGGCGATGAGCATGAGCCCGAGCTCCCGCAGCGCGGGCACCTCCATCATCGAGTGCCGCCTGCTCCTCCGGCATCAGCGGGCTGATACAGCAGCCAGCCGTCCGGATCGAGGACCATGCGGTCCGGCGCGCTCGCGGCGGGCACGCGCACCGTGGTCATCCGCTCACGGACCCGCACCGGCACGCGCGTGCTCTCGCCACCGCCAACCACGACCAGCTCCGTATCGAAGTGGAACACCGGCCACTCCTCGGGCTGCACCTGCTCGATCGTCACGACGATCTCATCCGCCGCATCGTCGTACGTGTGCGTGTGCCGCAGCACAGGGTGGCCCGGGCTGTAGACCCATTGCTGGAAGAACGCGCCGAGCTCGCGACCGCTCGACTGCTCGAGCGATCGCCGGAGGTCTTCGCTCAGTGCGGTGCCATACCGGTGTGCGTTGTAGTAGCGCCGGATGCCGTCCAGGAACGCGTCGTCACCGAGCATCCCCCGCAGCATGTGCAGCACCAGCGCGCCCTTCTGGTACGAGTTCGTATTGAGCAGGGCGAACAGGTCGGGCATCAGCGTCGCCGTGGTGTCGACCAGCGGGAACCGTGCGTCGCCGGACTGCAGATATGCCGCGCGCGCCTGCTCCACCTGCGCGCGGAACGCGTCCGCCCCGTCGGCGTCCTCGAAGAACAGGCTGGCGAAATAGGTGGCGAACCCCTCGGACAGCCACAGGTGCTGCCAGTTCCGCTCGGTCACGCCGTCTCCGAACCACTGGTGCACGATCTCGTGCGCGACTGTCACCTCGATGTCCTGCCCCTGTGCGATCGCCTGTTCCGAGTAGAAGATTGCGCCCACGTTCTCCATCCCGCCGAACGCCGTCGCCGACTGCGCGTGATCGAGCTTGGCGTACGGGTAGGGTGCGATCAGCCGGCTGTAGTACTCGAGCATCGTCCCCGCCCGCCGGAAGCTCGGCCACGCCTTCGCGGAATCCGGCGCGAACGTGTAGAGCCGCGTCGGGACACACGTCCCTGTTCCGCCCTCGGCACATTCGTCGATCACCGTCTCCGTCAGCGGCCCGGCGCCGATCACCATCGTGTACGTGGGGATCGGCTCGGTCGCCGCGAAACGCCACACACCGTCAGTCGGTGGCTGCGTCGGCGCGCGTCCATCGCTGCGCGGACCGTTCGCGATCACGGTCCAGCCCTCGGGTGCGCGCACGGCGAACGACACGCCCGCCTTGTCGCTCGGGTGATCGATCGACGGGATCCAGAAGCGCGCGCGGTTCGGCCAGTTGTCGGCGAACGCCGTGCGCGTGCCGTGCACGTTGTCACGGATGATCAGTGCATCGTCGGGCGTGCCGTCGTAGCGGATCTCGACGCGCAGCGTGTCCGCCGTGATGCCGCCCAGCGGGATGTGCAGGCGACCGGCGTCGTAGCGGAATGCGACGTCCTGCAGCGTGCTCCGGGCGCGATCCTCCTGCGTCCCGCCCATGCGGATTGCTGCACCGGCACGTATACCGAGCACGCGCAGTCCGGTGAAATCCAGCACCAGGGTGTCGCCTGTGCTGCCGGTACGCGCGACGTCGATCTGTGTTGTCCCCTGGATGCGCGGCGGTGTCGCCGTGGCCTCGCGAAGGTCCAGCTCGACCGTGTAATGCAGCGCATCGAAATGGCCAGCGTAATCACCGGGCGCGGGCTTGCGGCCCGCCTCGATCGGCGGCGGTTCCGTCGCGGCCGACGCGGGCGGCGGCGCCGGCGTGGTCGGCGGTGGTGCCGCGGTGCAGGCGGCGGTGAGTGCGAGCAGGATCGTACAGGCGGGGCGACGAGGCATGATCGTGTTCGTCCGGGAATGGGTTGCCACTTCCTTCCCGCAAGGTACGCGCACAGGGGCGCGGTTACTACTGCCAGTCGGAGTGCGCCGGCGCGCGGCGGGATCGGTTGTGGGCAGGCATGCGCGGGCGGCGGAGGTGCGCGGGCCGCAGGAATCAACGGGGGCAGGAACCAACAGGGCGGACCACGCGCAGCGCGTGGCCCGCCCCGTCCTGCAGCGCGTGCGAGATGCTAGTCGGTCCGGAGTGCCGTGGCGGGGTGCGTCGCAGCGGCGCGCTGCGCCGGGATCCAGCAGGCGAGCAGCGCTGCCGCGGCGAGCAGGGCGGGCACCGCCAGGTAGGTGAGCGGGTCCAGGGTCGCAACGCCGTAGACGAGGCCGCTCATGAGGCGACTGAGCGCGAGTGCACCGGCGACGCCGACGCCAATCCCGACGGCCGCGACGGCGCCGCCTCCGGCGAGCACGAGACGCACGACGTCGCCGCGGCTTGCGCCCAGCGCCATGCGGATCCCCATCTCGTGCCGCCGTTGTGCGACGCCATAGGCGATGACGCCGTACGTGCCGACGGTCGCCAGGGCGAGGGCGATCGAGGCGAAGAGCGCGAGCAGCAGGGTCGTGAAGCGCGTGCCCGACACGGCATCGCCCACGATGTGATCGAGCGTGCGCACCTCGGAGAGCGGAACGCCGGGGTCGCGGGCCCGCACGGCCGCGCGCAATGCCGGCACCAGTGCCAGCGGATCACCGGACGTGCGCGCGACCAGCGCCATTGTCCGCCGCGCGCCGGTCTGCGACGACGTGCTCCACTGCGCGTGCGGCACGTACATCTCGCGACGGGCGTCCTCGAGCACCTGGTTGTGGCGGACGTCCTCGACGATTCCGATGATCGTGACCCACGGCCGGTCGGGGTTGGTCCCGAACCTGAAGCGCCTGCCGATTGCGTTGCCGTCCCAGTACGCGTCGGCCAGTGTCCGGTTCACGACGGCGACGGGAGGTGCCTCGCGATCATCGCCCGCCGTGAACCAGCGCCCGCGGACGAGCCGCATGCCCATCGCCTCGAAGTACCCGTCGGTCACGATCTGCCAGTCTGCGTTGTGATCCACGCCCGGCCCCGTGGGCACGCCTTCGATCGTGATCGACCAGTCGCCGATCTCGCCCGTGAGGGGCAGCAGCCTGGCGGCGCCTGCGTGCCGGACGCCGGCAAGGGCGCGCACGTCGTTCACGGTGCTGCGAATGAAACGCTCCACCTGCTGGTCGTCCTCGTAGCCGAGCTGCGGCAGGGAGAGCTGGGCGGTGAGCACGGACGATTCGTCGAATCCCAGGTCGATGCGTTGCAACGCGGCAAACGTGCGCAGCATCAGCCCGGCGCCGATCACCAGCATCACCGAGAGCGCGAGCTCCGCGACCACCAGCGACTGGCGGAAGCGTTGCCGCGGCTTGCCGCCCGTAGCGCTGCGGCCGCCCTCGCGCAGCTCGCGGCCGAGCTCGGCACGCGAAAGCTGCAGTGCGGGCACCAGGCCGAAGAGCAGGACCGTGAGCAGTGCGATCGCCACCGTGAACACGAGCGCATGGGTATCGACCCGCACCTCCTCGATGCGCGGGATCGCGGCCGGCCCGAACGCTACCAGTGCACGTACACCCGCCTGGGCGAGCAGCAGGCCGAGTGCACCTCCGGCGAGCGCGAGCAGGCTGCTTTCCATCAGGAGCTGGCGGACGATGCGGCCGCGGCCGGCGCCCAGTGATGCGCGCACAGCCATCTCGCGACGTCGCTCGTCGCCACGTGCCAGCAGCAGGTTGGCAACATTGACACACGCGATCAGCAGCAGGAACGCAACCGCCCCGGCAAGCACCAGCAGGAGCGGTCGCGCGGCCCCCACGATGGACTCGTTCAGCGGACGCGCGACAGGGACCAGCGCTTCCGCCTCGTCCACGAGACCGTCACGCACCCAGCCGCGCGCAATGGCCTCGAGCTCCGCATTCGCACGGACAACGGTCGCTTCGGGGCGCAGGCGTGCAATCCCGAGCAGGTAGTGACTGCCCCGCTCCTCGAGCAGGCTGTCGCGCTCCAGCGGTTGCGGCAGGAACAGCTCCGTCGGACGCGTCGCGTCGTAGTCTGCCGGCAGACCGACGCCGGCGGGCAGCACGCCGACGATCGTGTGCGCCTCGTTGTTGACCAGCAGCGTCGAGCCGACGACCGCACGGTCGCCCGCGAAGCGGCGCTGCCAGAGCCCGTGGCCGAGAACGACGACCGGCGGACCGCCCCGACGCCATTCGTCCGGCCCGAAGTACCGTCCCGCCGCTGCCGGCACGCCGAACACATCGAAGATGCCGTCCGTCACCCGGGCCGTCACGACCCGCTCCGGGTCGCCCGCACCGGTAGCCACGTTGGCGGCGCCGCTGGTCCAGTATGCGACGCGCTCGAAGCTGGAAACGTCCTCCCGGTATTCCAGTGCCTCCGGCTCCGAGATCCAGCCGCCCTCCATCAGGCCGTTGCGCAGGTTGACCACGAGCGCGAGCCGGTCGGGCTCGGCATACGGGAGCGGCTCCAGCAGCACGGCGCGCACGACCGTGTAGATCGCGACGTTCGCGCCGATCCCGAGGGCGAGCGTGAGGATCGCGACGGCCGCGAAGCCGGGGCGTCGCACGAGCCGGCGGGCCGCATGGCGGAGATCCTGGCGCAGTACGTCCATTCGCTCCCGTCCTGGTGAAGTGCGTGAATACGGGGTGAGACAGTCGACACGCGCAGAAGGTTGTAGCCGCGGGTGTGTGGCGGCCGTGGCACGGTCAGGAGCGGACGGCAGGCCACGTCGCCTGCTCGAGCGCGGCCGTGGCACCAGGCAGGAGCAGTCGGCTCGCCGGCCCACCTGCTTGATCGCGGCCGGATGCCCGGCTACCCTGCGCGCATGGAAGTCCAGATCTTCGGCACGAAGAAATCCGCCGACACCCGCAAGGCGCAGCGCTGGTTCGCGGAGCGCCGCATCCGTGTGCATTTCGTCGATCTCGCGCAGCGCGCCGCATCGCGCGGCGAGCTGCAGCGGTTCGCGCAGAAGTTCGGCGTGCAGGCGCTGGTCGACCGCGACGGCAGGCGGTTCCGCGAGCTCGGCCTCGGTGCTGCGCACTACAGCGACGAGCGCTGGCTCGAGCGCCTGACTGATGACCCCCTGCTGCTGCGCACGCCGCTGGTCCGCTCCGGCAGCCGCCTCACCGTCGGGTTCGAGCCCGATGCGTGGGCGGAGTGGCTGAGCGCCGGCTGAGCGCCGCAGGGCATGGCTCATGCACCGTTCCGGTCCTCCAACCACCGAAGGAGCAGACCATGGCGACCTGCGATCAGTGCGGCAACGACTACGACAAGGCGTTCCAGGTCACGATGGGTGACCGGACGCACACCTTCGACAGCTTCGAGTGCGCGATCGCCAGGATGGCGCCGCGCTGCACGGTGTGCTCGACGCCCATCATCGGTCACGGCCTCGAGGCGAACGGAACGTTCTACTGCTGCGACCACTGCGCCGAGAAGGGCGGCGTGGAAGCGTTGCGCGACCGGGTCTGACACACGCAGCATCACGTGCATGCGGCGCTCGCCGCGCAGTGATCAGTCCGCGCGCAGCGCGAGCAGCGGGTCCATGCCGGCTGCGCGGCGTGCGGGCAGGCAGCTCGCGACCAGCGCCGTCCCGGCGAGGATGGCGGTTGCGCCGACCAGCGCAACCGCATCGGTTGCGGCTACACCGTAGAGCAGGCTTTCCATTACCCGCGTGAGTGCAACGGCCGCGACGAGGCCGATCACCACGCCCGTTGCCGTCAGCAGCAGCCCTTCACGCAACACCAGGCGCAGCACGCTGGCGTGGGGTGCGCCGAGCGCCATGCGGATTCCGATCTCGCGTCGACGCTGCGCGACCGCGAACGACATGACACCGAAGATGCCGACCGCCGCGAGCACCACAGCGACGCCCGCGAACAGCAGCAGCAGTGTCATGTAGAAGCGCGGCTGTGCGACGGAGTCTGCGAGGACGTCGTCCAGCAGGCGCACCTCGTCGAGCGGCAGGTTTGCGTCCAGCGCGTGCAGCTCGTCGCGCAGGCGCGGCACGACGAGCAGCGGGTTCCGGCCAGGTGAGCGCACGATGATGCTCATGCCCGGAACGCCGACCTGGGCGTGCGCGAAATACACCGTTGGCAGCGACTCCTCGCCCAGCTCCTGCAGCTTCACGTCCGCCACGACACCGACGATCGTGCCGGACACGCCGTCCGGGTGCGCTTCGCGCCCCCAGCCCATGGTGACCGTGCGGCCGATGGGATCGTTGCCGCCGAAGTAGCGGCGTACGGCGGCTTCATTGACCAGGGCCACCGGCTGTGCGCCTGCACGGTCCGTGGCCTGGATGTCACGACCGCCGCGAAGCGGGATGTTCATCGCGGACAGGTACCCGGGGGTGATGACCCGGACGTCCATCACCTGCTCCGGCGAGATCTCGCCTTCGCCCTCGATCGAGAAGCCGGTGCGCAGTGTGGCCGGGGTGAGCGGCAGCGCGGACACGGCGGCTGCGGCGCCCACGCCGGGGAGTGCGCGCACACGCTGCAGGTACTGCTCGACGAACATCGATCGCCGTGCGTCGTCCGGATAGGGCCCGTTCGGCAGCCCCACCGGGAACGCGATCACACCATCCGCGCGGAAGCCCGGGTCGACCTCCATCAGCGTCGCGAAGCTGCGGATCAGCAGGCCAGCGCCCGCCAGCAGCAGCACGGCGAGCGCGATCTCCGCGACGACCAGTCCCGTGCGGATGCGCTGACTGCGGCGCGTTCCGACCTGGCTGCGTCCCGCCTCGCGCAGCGCGTCGTACGGCGACGTCCGCGCAGTCTGGAGCGCGGGCAGCACGCCGAACAGCAGTGCCGCGAGCAGGGAGAGACCGAACGTGAACGCGATGACGGCGCTGTCGACACGCACTTCCGAAATGCGCGGCAGGTCGCCGGGCTGCATCCGCACGATCGCGGCAGTGCCCCAGAGCGAGAGGACGAGACCGAGCAATCCGCCCAGCAGGCCGAGCACGACGCTCTCTGTGACGAGCTGACGGATGATGCGGGAGCGCCCGGCGCCGAGTGCGGTGCGCACCGCCATCTCGCCCTCGCGGGTGGACGCACGGGCGAGCAGCAGGTTGGCCACATTGACGCATGCGATCAGCAGCACGAACCCGACGGCCGCCAGCAGGACCAGCAGCGGCGTGCGCACGTCGCCGATGATCGCCTCGCGCAGCGGCGTGGTGACGATGCCGAGGGTAAACCGGAACCCGGCCGGCTCCAGCGTCTGGTTGACCCGATGGGCGAGTGCATCGACCGCAGCTCGCGTACGCTCGAGCGATACGTCGCCGCGCAGTCGTCCGATCACGTCCAGGTAGAACCCGCCGCGTGATCCGTCGCTGCGGAACCCCTCTGAATACTCCAGCGGAACCCAGGCGTCCGTGTCCCCGGGATACCCGAACCCTGCGGGCATGATGCCGATGACGGTGTACGCCTCGCTGCCCAGCAGCACCGTCTGGTTCAGGATCGCGGGATCGGCCCCGAAGCGCTGCTGCCAGAGCGCGTTGGACAGCACGACCACGCGCGTGCTACCCGGCTCGTTCTCCGCCCGGGCGAAGCTGCGGCCGAGCTGCGGACGGATGCCGAGCACGTCGAAGTAGTTCGCGCTCGCCACGCGCACGTCCAGGTCCGTCGGCTCACCGGCACCCGTGAGGGTCAGCGTGCCACTCGAGGCGGCCGCGACGCCGGTAAAGACCTCCGTCAGCCCGGCCAGGTCCAGGTACGTTGCGGACGCGAACGCGTCGATCGGGGCGTTCCCGTTCACGGTGCTGCTCACCCGGACCAGCCGCTCCGAATCCGGAAACGGCAGCGGCCGGAACAGGACGCCGTACACGACGCTGAAGATGGCGCTGTTCGCGCCGATCCCGAGCGCGAGCGTCAGAAGAGCGACAAAAGTGAAGCCGGGCGAGCCGGCCAGCTTGCGGAACGCGTACCGCAGATCGGCGATCAGGGTGTCCATACGTGGCGCTCGAGGGTCGGCCGGCCCGCGGCCGGTGTGCAGGCGGCGCGAACGCGCTGCCCGTCGGGGCCGTACGAAAGGAGCGCGCCAGTCGCATTCGTTTTCCAAGTCGTTGCCGGTGAAAGAATTAGGCATGCGGGGAGGAGCGGCACGGGGCGCGGGCGTTGCGGAATCGGGACGGCGCGGGTGCGAAAGCCGGACGAAGCAGCCTGCCGGGATCCGGGTACGACGTCGCCTGCCGGAGTCCGACGGCGCGGGCACGGCCGGGTCCGACGGCGCGGCCTGCCGGAGTTCGACGGCGCGGGCACGGCCGCGTCCGGCGGCGCGGCCTGCCGGAGTTCGACGGCGCCGCCCCGAGCCCCCCGCGGCCCGGTTCACGCCGCGTGGTTATCCTGAACCCCGTGAGTGTGTATGTTCCGAACACGGACAGTGCCGCAGGCGACCTCCTCCGCGGATGCAGTCATGACAGCAGCCCAGCGTGCAGTGCCGATGCCCGCCCGGGTGCCCGAACAGGGTGCGGGTGCTTCATGGCGGTGACTGCCGACGTCCTCGTCCTCGGCCTGGGCGCAGCCGGCAGCGCCGCGGCATGGCAGTGCGCCGCGCGCGGTGCCCGCGTGATCGGCATCGATCGCTGGGCACCACCGCACGATCGCGGCTCCAGCTTCGGCCGCACGCGCATCATCCGTGAGGCCTACTACGAGCACCCGCTGTACGTACCCTTTCTGCGACGCTCCCTGGACCTGTGGCGCGCGCTGGAAACGGAGTCCGGCCGCACGCTGCTCGTGACCACCGGCGGCGCGATGATCGGCCCGCCCGACGGCGAGCTCGTCGCGGGAGCCCTTTCCAGCGCCCGCGAGCATGGGATCGCGCACGAGCTGCTCGATGCACCCTCGTTCGAATCGCGCTTTCCGGGGTACCAGCTGCAGCCGGACTGGGTCGCGCTGGTGGAAAACCGGGCGGGGCTGCTGCTGCCGGAGGCGTGCATCGAGTCGTTCCATGCGTGCGCGCGCGCGCGCGGCGCCGAGCTGCGCACGGATGAGCGAGCAATCGCGTGGAAGGCTGACAGCAACGGCGTCGTGGTCGAAACGGACCAGCAGCGGTACCACGCGTCGCGCCTCGTGATCGCTGCGGGCGCGTGGCTGCCACAGCTCGTTCCCGAGCTGGCGCCGGTGCTGCAGATCGAGCGACAGGTGCTGATGTGGTTTGATCCCGCGCGCAAGGCGGAGCGGTTCGATGCGGAGCACTCGCCGATCGCACTGTGGGAGTTCGAGCGCGGTCGCATCTTCGCGACTTTCCCGGATCTGGGCGACGGCTTCAAGGCGGGGCTGCATCACGGCGGACCGACGTGCGATCCGGAAACACTGGAGCGCTCACCGATCAAGGCCGACGAGCGCGCGATCCGCTGGCTGCTCGCGCGCCTGGCCCCGGACACCAACGGCGCGCTGCGCGATGCGTGCGTCTGCATGTACACGAATACGCCGGACCATCACTTCGTGATCGACCGGCACCCGTACCATGAACAGGTCGTGATCGCGAGCGCCTGCTCCGGCCACGGTTTCAAGTTCGCGAGCGCGACCGGCGAGATGATTGCGCAGCTCACGCTCGACGGAAGGACCCAGCTCGACCTCGCGCCCTTCGCCGTGCAGCGGCTGCTGCGAGAGGCACCGGTGCAGTGAGCCAGTGAATACAGAAGTGCGCGTCGCCAGCGGGCGGCGTCGCGAATGATCGATGCAAGGCCGGCCGCCGTGAACGCGGCCGCCCAAAACTGGACGACACGATGACTGCTGGCATACATGCGTTGCCCGCACAGCGCAGCGGACTCAACTCGCTGCGCGGCGGGCCGGTTCACATGAATCCCGAACGACCCGGTCGCGCGCGCGGCGGTGTGCCCCGCCCGCCCGATGAGCCCGGCAAGAAGGAGAAGCGGAAGGGCCTCTTCGGTGTCGGGACGGCGAGTGGCGAAGCGAAGCGTCTCATGTGGGAGCATCGCGGGCCGCTCGGCCTCGGCCTGCTGCTGATGGCGATCAGCCGCCTCGCCGGGTTCGTGCTGCCGCTCAGCTCGCAGGTCCTGCTCGACGACGTGATCGGCGGCACGCGCCCGGAGCTGCTGGTTCCGCTCGCGCTCGCCGTCGCCGGTGCGACCGTGCTGCAGGCGCTGACCAGCTTCGGCCTGGCCAAGGTCGTCAGCGTGACCGCACAGCGCGCGATCCGTGACATGCGCAAGGTCGTGCAGTCCCACGTCATCCGGCTGCCCGTCAGCTACTACGACACGACCAAGTCGGGGGTCCTGATCTCACGGATCATGAACGATCCCGAGGGCATCCGGAACCTGGTCGGCACGGGGCTGATCCAGCTCGTGGGCGGGCTGTTCACTGCGGTGATCGCGTTCGTCTTCCTGATCCAGCGCAACTGGAAGCTCACGCTGGCCACGGTGGCGATCCTGCTCATGTTCGCGGGTGTGGTCGGCTACGCGTTCAAGAAGCTGCGCCCGATCTTCCGCAAGCGGAGCGAGATCACCGCGGACGTGACCGGACGGCTGGGCGAGGCGCTGGGCGGTGTGCGGCTCGTGAAGGTCTACACCGCCGAGAACCGCGAGGAGAGCGTGTTCGCAGGTGGCGTGGACCGCCTCTTCCAGAACATCTCGAGCACGATCACCGGCACGTCTGCCGTGACGGCATTCTCGACCGTGATCGTCGGCGCGATCAGCGTGCTCGTGATCCTGGTCGGCGGGCGGGCGATCCTCAGCGGCACCATGACGGTCGGTGAGCTGACCAGCTTCATCTTCCTGGTCGGCATGATGGTCACTCCGCTCGTCGGCATCGCCTCGATCAGCACGCAGGTCAGCGAGGCCTTCGCCGGCCTCGACCGCATCCGCGATTTGCGCGAGATGGAAACGGAAGATGATCTCGACCGGGGTCTCGAGGCACCCGAGGACCTGGAAGGCGACGTCGTATTCGACGATGTGAGCTTCGAGTACGAGCCCGACGCCCCCGTCCTGCGCAACGTCTCGTTCCATGCGCCCGCGGGCACGACCACCGCACTCGTCGGCCCCAGCGGCGCCGGCAAGAGCACGCTGATCGGGCTGGTCATGGCGTTCGCGCGTCCCCAGGGCGGACGCGTGCTGGTCGACGGCAAGGACCTGACAGCGCTGCGCCTGCGCGACTACCGCAGCCAGATCGGTGTCGTGCTGCAGGACAACTTCCTGTTCGACGGGACGATCCGCGAGAACATCGCGTTCTCACGGCCCGACGCCACGGAAGAGGAGATCCGCGAGGCCGGCCGCATCGCGCACTGCGACGAGTTCGTCAGCCGCTTCGAGGACGGCTACGACACCGTCGTCGGAGAGCGGGGCGTGAAGCTCTCGGGCGGGCAGCGCCAGCGCGTCGCAATCGCCCGCGCGATCCTGGCCGACCCGCGCATCCTGATCCTGGACGAGGCGACGTCCTCACTCGACAGCGAGAGCGAAGCGCTGATCCGCGACGGCCTGCGCAAGCTGCGCCGCGGGCGCACCACCTTCGTGATCGCGCACCGCCTCTCCACGATCACCAGTGCCGACCAGATCCTGGTCATGGAAGAGGGACGCATCGTGGAACGCGGCAACCATCGCGAGCTGATAGATGTGGGCGGGCTCTACCGCCGGCTCTACGAGCGGCAGCACCAGCTCGAGTCCGACCTCTACATCAACCCGGGTGAGGACCCCTCCAGGACAAGCGACGCCGACGTCGCACGGGACGCGGCGGCGTCGGTGGCGTCCAGGACGTCCCGCGAGCTGTAACGCTGTTCAGTTGAATTGCGGGTGAGACAGGGGCGGGCGTGACGCGCCCGCCCTCGGCGCGCGCTGGGTGCAGACAGGTCGGGCGCAATTACGGGCCGGGGGCGGCTTTGGCGCCGGATCACGCTCGCCGAGCTGCGTCGATCCAGGGCAATGTTGCTCGCATCGCGCTTTCCTGTGATGCGTGCAACGTTGCCTGCCATAATCAAAGCCAATGTTGCTCGCATCGCGCCCATCTCGAATGCGTGCAACGTCGCCTGCCATAATCAAAGCCAATGTTGCTCGCATCACGCCTACCTGGAATGCGCGCAACGTTGCCTGCCATACTCAAGGGCGATGCGCTCGCGCCGCCCACACGCGCCGTTCAGACCGAGCCCTGCCCCGCCGCGATCCCTTCCTTCAGCGTAGCCGCGACCTCTTCCACCGCGCGGCCCTGGATGTCCTTGCGCTCCATGATGAACGCGACCTTGCCGTCGCGGAAGTAGACCATGGCGGGCGAGGATGGCGGGACGGGCGCGTGCAGCTCGCGGACGCGGTCGGTGGCTTCGATGTCGGCGCCGGCGAACACCACGCCGAACGCCTGGGGGAGGCCGTCCTCATCGTGCAGGATCTCGAGTGCGGGGCGCATGGTGCCGCCCGCGCAACCGCAGATCGAGTTGATCACGACCAGCGCCCCGTCGGCGTGCTGCTGGACGAACGAGTCCACCTGCTCGGGGGTGCGCAGCTCCTGCGCGCCGAGGCGGGTAACCTGCTGGCGGTACGGGGCGATCATCATTTCCGGATACCTCATCGTGCTCACGACGCTCACTCCTCCTGTGTGATGCCCGGTCTGTTCGGTGCGAAGCCGAGCTCTTCGAGTATCTGCTGCGTGTGCTCGCCTGCGTGTGGCGGCGGGCGGTCTGCCGCGGCGCGTGCGCCGTTCCACCGGAGCGGCGGCAGCGGGCCGCGCAGCGCTGGCGCGTCGTCGCGGGGCGTTGCATGCAGCAGGCCGCCGGCTGACGTCTGCGGTTCGTCCGCGACCTGGTCGATCGAACGGATCGCTGCGCAGGGTACACCGGCGGTGCGCAGTCGTGCCTCCAGCGTTGCGACGGGGAGCTGACGCGTGACGCGCTCGATCTCGGCACGCAGCGTGGCCTCGTCGGCCACGCGCTGCGGGTTGGTCTGCCACCGTGGCTCGCGTGCGGCGCTGTCCAGGTCGAGCGCTGCGCACAGCTTCTGGAAGAGCGCGTCGTTCGCGCCGGCGATCATCAGCTCACCATCGGCAGCGGCAAATGCGCCGTAGGGCGCGATCGCGGGGAACCCGGTGCCGTGGCGCTGCGGCACGGTGCCATCCGCGAAGTAGCCCATGAGATGGTAGGCGTTGTACCCGATCGCCGTCTCGTACAGTGCCGCGACCACGTGTGTCCCCTGCCCTGACTGATCGCGCTCGCGCAGGGCCGCGAGGATCGCGAGCGCCGCCCACGTTCCAGTCCCGTAGTCGACGACGGATGTGCCCACTCGTGCGGGAGCGTCCGGCTGACCGGTCACGCTGATGAGTCCGCCGTGAGCCTGCGCGAGGGCGTCGTATCCCGCGAGGTCGGCGAGCGGCCCATCTGCGCCGTAGGCACGCACGGAACCGTAGATGAGTGCAGGATGCCGCTCGCGCAGCGCCTCTGCGCCGCACCCGAGTCGCTCGGCGACGCCGCGGCGGAAGGACTCGACGAAGATGTCGGCGCGCGCGACCAGCGCATCGAGCACGGCTCGCGCGTCGTCGCGCTTCAGGTCGAGCGTGATGCTGCGCTTGCCACGGTTCACCGAGAGGAACATCGTGCCGTCCGCGCCCCACTGCGGCGGCGCCCATTCGCGAGCCGGGTCGCCGCCGGGTGGCTCGACCTTGACGACGTCGGCGCCGAGGTCCGCCAGGATCTGCGTGCAGAATGGGCCCGCGATGTTCTGCGAGAGGTCGACGACACGGATCCCGGCGAGCGGTCGCGGCCGGACGCTCAACTCCGTACCACCGCCTGTGCGCTGAGCACGCCGGCGGCGGCGGGCAACACGAGCGTGAAGCGGGCGCCACCGGTCGGCACGTTGGACGCGAGCAGGTCGCCCCGCATCCCGCGCGCGAGCGCACGACTGATCGACAGTCCGAGGCCGACGCCGTCGGTCAGTGTCGATGCGTCGGGTCGGAGCTGCACGAACGGCTCGAAGATCTCCTCGATCCGCTCCTCCGGGACACCCGCGCCGGTGTCCGTCACGTGTACCCGCGTGCTCGTACTGTCGACCTCGCACTCGATGGTGATGCGGCCGCCTTCCGGCGTGAACTTGATCGCGTTGGACAGCAGGTTCATCAGGATCTGATCGAGCTTATCCGGATCGGCGAACGCATGCGCGGCCGCGAGCGAGGGCGGAATCACGCAGTGCAGCCGACGCGCATTCAGCTGCGGCGTGAGCAGCGTCACGATCTCCTGCACGGCACTCGGCAGGTCCACGTCGCGGGCGGCGAAACGCACGCTCCCCGCCTCCAGCTTCGCGAAGTTGAGGATGTCGTTGATCAGTGCGAGCAGGTGGTGGCCACTGCGCTGGATGCGCTCCAGCGCCTGCAGCTGCGCCTCCGTCATGGGACCGTGGATCTCGAGCTGGAGGAGCTGCGCGTGGCCGGCGATCGCATTCAACGGGGTGCGCAGCTCGTGGCTCATTGCGGCGAGGAACTGTGACTTGGCAGCGTTTGCCTCCTCGGCCACGCGCCGTGCCTGCTCGGCCGCGGCATTCGACGCATGCAGCGCGTCGTTGGCGGCGTGGAGCTCACGGTTGCGCTCCTCGAGCTCGGACATCAGCTGTATCAGCTCGTCCGCCTGCGCTTCCAGCTCGATCGCCTGCTGCTCGAGCTGCTCGTGCGACGCCCGCAGCTCGGCCAGCAGCGCGCCCTTCTCCTCCAGCATGGACTCGGCGGCTTCCCGCGCCGCCTGCTCACGCAGCAGCTGCCGCTCACGCTCGGCCGCGGCGCGCTGCTCCGTCACGTCCTGGCAGGTGCCGACCAGGCGGACGACCCGGCCGTTCCGGGTCACTGCCCGGCCGTGCGTCTGCAGCACGCACACTGCGCCGTCCGGCCGCTGGATCCGCTCCTCCCACTGGAAGGCGCCGGCCGTCTGCAGCGCGTGCTCGACGGCGGCCGTCACCCGCGTGCGCTCCTCCGGCAGCAGCCGCTCCAGGAATGCGTCGTAGGAGGGGGTGAAGCCGTCGGGATCGACGCCGTAGACGTCGTACAGCGCCGGGGACCACTGCAGCTTGCCGGTGTCGACGTCCCACGACCAGCTCCCGAGCCGGGCGACACGCTGCGCCTCGTCGAGTCTCCGGCCGTGCTCCTCGAGCTGCTCCTGCGTGCGACGCCGCTCCGTCAGGTCGCGCAGCAGGATGGCGAAGCCGGCACCTCCCCGCTCCGGCGCATAGCGCAGGATCTGGGTGTGCGTCCAGATGCGCGTCCCGTCCGCGCGGGGGTGCCAGCCCTCGAACTCGAACTCGCCGGCCGCCCGCGCGGCCTCCAGCGCCGACTGCTTGCGTTCCTGCGCACCGGGGTCCTCCGCCAGCAGCTCGCGGATCGATCGGCCGACCGCCTGGCGTTCGTCCCAGCCGAGCAGGCGCGTCGCTCCCGTGTTCCACTCCGTCACGACGCCCGCATCGTCCAGTGCGATCATCGCGTGGTCGCGGATCCGCTCCAGCAGCAGGCTGGCGAGCCCGTCACGCTTCTGTTCGTTCCGCACAGCGGCACCTCCGGTGATGCGAAGCTCCGGCCGTTCCGCCCCCGTACCACACCGCCACCCAGGAAGCCGACGAGCCCTGGAAGGTTGGTCCCCCGGGCAACAGCGGCAAGGCCCCGGCCAGCGCGAAAGGAAGGAAGCAGCCGGCATGCAGCAACACACGCGCCTTTACAGCAGCCGGACGCAGCCCTAGAATGCCCAGCGAAACCACGTCTCACGAGACAACTTCGCGCACCAACTAGCGGCGGTTCCGAACGGTGTTTGCTGCACCGGGCCGCCAAGGAGCCGGTCATGTCGGAGAACACGCGCATCCGTGTCACGCTGCGCTGGGTCCAGATCCTCGACAACAAGGAGCCGTTCTACAAGGAGCGCGGTGAGTTCTTCTTCCGCGCCAGTGTACGCGGCAATGGTGCCCCGCAGGAGACGCGGATCCCGGAGGACGGCACGTTCGAGATCTCCGACCATCCGGCCTGGAACCGGGTCAATTTCGACCGCGTCATCTTCGATGGCCCGGTGGGCGACAGCCTCGAGATCCAGCTCCATGGCGAGGAAGTCGACACGACGTCGGGCAACGACACGCTCGAGCTGTACAAGCGCACGTTCCGGGGCGACCCCTCCGCGTGGCTGGGCGAGCACTCGCCGCACGACGAGGACGAGGACCCGGAGAACCTGAAGGACTGGCGCGTCTGCTACCGGATCGAGCGCGCCTGAGCGCGCGCCCGACCGTTTCATTCCAGGCGATGCACGGCCGCTCGACAAGGGCGGCCGTTCGCGTATCTGCAACAGGAGGCCAGACCATGCGATCGATCGCTCCCGCCTTGGCTCTTGTCCTGACTGCAGCGCTGGCGGCGCCGTCCGCCGCACAGTCGCTCGACATCCGCGAGTGGCCCGTCCCCTGGGAGGACTCGCGCCCCCGCGATCCCTTCGTCGACGGCAACGGGCAGGTCTGGTTCGTCGGGCAGCGCGGCAACTACGTCGCAGCGCTCGACCCCGAATCGGGCGAGTTCCGCCGCTTCGAACTGCCCGAGCGCGCACTGCCACACAACCTGATCGTCGATGATGCCGGCATCGTCTGGTACGCCGGCAACGGCAACGCGCACATCGGCCGACTCGACCCGGCCACGGGGGAGGTCGAGCAGATCCCGATGCCGGACGACGCGGCGCGCGACCCGCACACGCTCGCGTTCGACGCCAACGGCGACATCTGGTTCACCGTCCAGGGCGGCAACTTCATCGGCAGGCTCGACACCGGTTCCCGTGAGGTCCGGCTCGTGGCCTCGCAGACTCCACGCTCCCGCCCCTACGGCATCGTCGTCGACGACAGCGGGCGCCCCTGGATCAACCTGTTCGGCTCCAACAAGCTCGCGACCGTCGATCCGCAGACGTTCGAGCTGCGCGAGATCGCGCTCCAGCGCGAGGACGCACGCACGCGGCGCATCGGCCTGACCTCCGACGGCGCGGTGTGGTACGTCGACTACGCGCAGGGCTTCCTCGGCCGCCTCGATCCCGCCAGCGGCGACGTGCAGGAGTGGGCCCTGCCCGGAGGGACCGGCAGCCGCCCCTACGCCATGGCCGTCGACGCACAGGACCGGATCTGGGCCGTGGAGACGGGCGCGGAGCCGAACCGGTTCGTCGGATTCGACCCGAGGACGGAGGAGTTCTTCGGCACCACCGCCGTGCCGAGCGGCGGCGGGACCATCCGGCACATGGTGTTCGACGCACCGTCCAACACCATCTGGTTCGGCACGGACACCAACACGATCGGGCGCATCGTTCTTCCCCGATGACCCGACGCTCCCTCGCGCTGCTCGCCCTCGCCACGGTGACCGCAGCCGCGGCAGTTCAGGCAGGCGACGTCCCTGCAGCGGGCAGCGCGCTGGAGCGAAGTGAGCCGCAGGATCCGCCACCCGCGCACACCGGCGGCTTCGGTGAGCCGACCTGCCAGGAGTGCCACTTCGATGCCGGCCTCAATGAGGGCCCCGGTACCCTGCAGGTGAGCGGGTTGCCGGACCGCGTGCTGCCGGACACGACGTACAGCGTCGTCGTACGGCTCGCGCAGCCGGGCATGCAGCGCGCCGGATTCATGCTCAGCACGCGCACGCCGGACGGCACGCAGGCGGGCGTTCTGCGCAGCGTCGACGAACGCACGACGACCACCGTCGCAGGCGACGTCGTCTACATCCATCACACGCTGCCCGGCACGTTCGTGGAGGGTGAGGTGCACGAGTGGGCGCTGGAGTGGAGAACGGAAGGCCTCAGCGGCGACGCCCCCGTAATCGTGCACGTCGTCGGCAACGCCGGCAACGACGACGCCTCCCCGTTCGGCGACCTGATCTACGCGGCGGAGCTGCAGATCGGCCAGGAGTGAGCACCGCACGGCCACGCGAGGTTCACCCTCGATGCAGCTCCTGATACCTTTCCCGTACCAGGTAATCCCGCGACCACCACGATCCGGGGATCGCGATGCGGTCCGGGACTGACGACGACGACGCCGGACACCAACGCGACCCGGCGGCGACAACGTGGATCGCAATGGCTGACCATCTCGAACTCGACCGTTTCCAGCGCCAGCTCGCCTTCATCGTGGAGGTCGACAAGCTCAAGACCGTGCTCCGCCGCAGCATGCTCACCGACCTGTCCCGTCGCGAGAACAGCGCCGAGCACTCCTGGCACCTCACACTGATGGCCGTGCTGCTCCACGAGCATGCCGACGCGCCCGTCGATCTCATGCGCGTCATGAAGATGCTCCTCGTTCACGACATCGTGGAAATCGACGCCGGCGACACCTTCGCCTACGACGAAGTCGGCCGCCTCGACAAGGAGGAACGCGAGCGCCGCGCCGCCGATCGTCTCTTCGCGCTCCTCCCCGACGACCATGCGCACGAGCTGCGCGCCTGCTGGGAAGAGTTCGAGGCGAACCAGACCCCCGACGCGCGCTTCGCCAACGCACTCGACCGCCTGCAGCCGCTCCTGCAGAACCTGCACACGCAGGGCGGAACCTGGCGCTCGCACGGCGTCACGCTCGAGCAGGTGATCGAACGCATGCAGCCGATCCAGAACGCATGCTCTTCGCTCTGGCCCTGGGTCGAGGACTCGCTCCGCAACGTGTGGGTCAACGGCAAGGTGCGGGATCCGTGGGACTAGGGAGTGGCTGGCCTCGTTTCACGCAGAGACGCGGAGGAGCAGAGGCGCAGGGAGTGGCCGGTTTCGTTTCACGCAGAGGCGCGTAGGAGCAGAGGCGCAGGTTTCTTGTTTCACACAGAGGTCACTGGGGACACAGCGGACACAGTGGATCGAGACACCCGCAGCTTCTTCCGCATCGAAACATTTCTTTTTGTAGTGGGGCTTACCGGCCCCGAACGTGACGTGGCACGATGATCGTGCTGCGGCCGCGAAGCCATTACAAAAAAGGGATGGCGGACTTGACAGAGTTCCGTCGGACGGGGACAAACCCACTGTGTCCGCTGTGTCCCCAGTGACCTCTGTGTGAAAAAAACTGCGCCTCTGCTCCTCCGCGCCTCTGCGTGAAAACGAGGAAGCCCGTGACGCAGAGGTCAACCAGTGTTAGATCCGGTCCAGCGCCTGCCTCAGGTCCGCGATCACGTCCTCCGGATGCTCGACCCCGACCGAAAGCCGGATCATCGATGGTGTGATCCCCATGCGCTTCTGATCCTCCGGCGGGATGTCGGAGTGGGTCATGGAAGCGGGATGTTCGGCGAGCGACTCGGTGCCGCCCAGGGAAACGGCGAGCTTGACGACCTGCAGCGCGTCCAGCACACGGAACGCCTCCGCCTCGCCGCCATGCACCTCGAAGGAGAAGGTGGAGCCGGGCGCCGTCGCCTGCTTCTGGAAGATCCGGCGCTGCTTCTCGTCGTCGAGCATCCCGAGGTAGTGGACGCGCCGCACCTTCGGGTGGTCGGCGAGGAACTCGGCGATGTAGCGGGCGTTCTTCATGCCCGAGGTAACCCGGAGCTTCAGCGTTTCCAGGGAGCGGAGCAGCAGCCAGCCCGTCCAGGCGTCCGAAACCGAGCCCAGGATCGTGCGCATGCCGCGCACCTTGGACAGCAGCGACTCCGCGCCGAGTGCTGCACCGGCGATCAGGTCGCTGTGCCCGCCGACGTACTTGGTGAGCGAGTACAGCACGATGTCGGCACCGTGCGCGAGCGGCTGCTGCCAGAGCGGACCGAGGAACGTGTTGTCGACTACGACGAGCGGCCGTGACCCGTCCGGCTGTGTCATCGAGCGTGCGAGCTCCGCACAGCGAGCAATGTTGACGAGCGCATTCGTCGGGTTGGCGGGCGTCTCGATGTAGATCACGGCCACGCGGCCGATGCCGCGCGCCATCTCCAGTGCGGGCTCGAGTGAAGAGTCATCGCCTGCCATGAATGGAACGCGCCGGACCCCGTACTCGGGCAGGATGTTGCGCACCAGGTAATCGGTGCCGCCGTAGATCGGCTCGCTGTGGAGGATGACGTCGCCCGGGCGCAGGAACGTGAACAGCGTGGTCGAGATCGCCGCCATTCCGCTGGAAAAGAGCAGCGCGCACTCCGCGCCGTCCCACAGGCAGAGCCGCTCCTCGACGAGCTGCAGGTTCGGGTTGTTGATACGGGAGTAGATGAGCCCGATTTCTTCGCCGCGTCCCGGCTCGCGCAGGCCGTAGGCGACCTCGAAGAACTCCTTGCCCTCCTGCGCCGACCCGAACACGAACGTGGACGTCTGGAAGATCGGCGGCTTGAGCGCGCCCTCGGAAAGCGCGGGCTCGTAGCCGTAGCCCATCATCATCGTCTCGGGGCGCAGTGCATGCCCGTCGATGCTGCGCTTCCGGTAGCTCTTCTCCTGCTCCGCCAATTCCATCCTCCTCGTTGAAGCGCCGGACTGGTGGACCGCCGGATCGACCGGCGCCGGTATCCGGAGGTCCGACCACCTACTGTGCCGTCAGGTCCTCGGTGTAGCCCGGTGCGCGCAGCACATCGAGCGGCTGCGTCAGCGTCTGGCCGTTCATCTCGATGCGAACGGTGTACCGCCCGGGCGGGGCGGGTGGCTCCGAACCGCCGCCGAAGAAGCCGCCGCCGCTCACGACCTCCATCCCACGGCTGACGGCGCCGCCCTCGCGGCGAAGCTGCTGCCACATCGCGCGGCCCAGGTCGGCCACGTCGCCGCCGGCCGCCGACGCAGCGGGCGGCGTCTCGCCAGGGCGCAGCGGATCGCCGCGCTCGCTGCCGCGGCCACCGCGACGGAAGAGGCTGCGGATGTCGCCGGTCGCGATTGCGGTGCGGATCCGCGCAACGGCGGCACTGTCGGCACCGCTCGCGACGAGCGAGTCCGCGATCGCGTTGGCGCGCGCCATGAACGCAATGCTGTCCGCGCGTTCCGAGCGCGAAAGCGGCTCATCGTCGGTGTCGCGCACGCGGAAGTTCCAGTAGACGCGATGCAGCCCCGCATCCGCCGGCCCGGTGAGCGTCTGCACCGTGTCGCCCTGCGCATCGAGGATCACGATCTCCGCCTGCGGCCTCTGCTGCCGTGCGGTCGCCTCCGCTCCGTTGCCGGCCGGATCACCGCTCCCCTGCCGGTCGGTGCTGCTGCGACGATCCGCATCGTCCTGTGTCGTCACCGCTGCTGCAGCCTCGGGGATCCAGTACGTCAGCTCCGCACCGTATTCGACGTTCTCTCCTTCGAACACGCGCTGGCCTGCCGACTCACCGCCGATCCAGATGTCGCCGTACTGCAGTCCCGGCTTCGGTGCGAAGAAGGTGATCTCCTGCGGCGGCCGTGTGCCCCGCATCTGCTGCAGCGGCAGGATGTCGACGACGAGGAGCGAGCGGCCGTGCGTGCCGGCGATCAGCTCGTGGTCCCGGGGATGGACCTTCAGGTCGTGCACGGGCGTCGATCCCATGTCCTCCATGAACCGCCGCCACGTCGCACCGCGATCGAGCGACACGTACGCGCCGACGTCGGTTCCGACGAACAGCAGGTTCGGGTTCACGGGATCCTCGCGGATCACGTGCACGAAGTCGATGCTGCCGCGCGGCAGGTTGCCCGCGATGGAGCCGAAGCTGCGGCCGCCATCCGTCGTCATGAAGACATACGGCGTGAAGTCGCCGGTGCGATGACCGTCGAACGTGACGTAGAACACGTTCTCGTCATGCCATGACGGTTCGATCCGGCTCACGTACGTGTTCGCAGGGACACCGGGCAGCCGGTCCGTCACTTCGGTCCAGTTCGCCCCGTCATCCCGCGTCATCCAGACGCGGCCGTCGTCGGTGCCCGCGTACAGCCAGCCCCCGCGGAGCGGCGATTCCGCCAGTGTCACGATCGTGCCGTACGTCTCCGCACCCGTGGCGTCCGGCGTGATACCGCCCGTCTCCCGCGTGCTGATGCGGATCTTCATGGTGTCCGCATATGTCAGGTCCGGCGAGATCGGCTGCAGGTCGTCGCCGCGGTTGCTCGACTTCAGCACGCGGTTCGCGCCCGCGTAGAACACGCGCGGGTCGTGCGTCGAGATGAAGAAGGGCGTGTTCCAGTTGTAGCGCAGGTCATATGTCGCGGAATCGGCGCGCTGCCGCTCGCGCAGTGCCTCTATGCGACGCTGCACGACGGGCGTGAGGTCGCCTTCCCCGTAGATCAGGATCGAGTCCTCGAACACGCGCCACCGGTCGATCCAGCTCGGCTTGCGCAGTGAGGTGCGCTCACCGGTGCGCAGGTTGAGACGGGCCATGTTGCCGCCCTGCGACTCCGCATAGACCACGTGATGATCGACCGGATCCTGGGCGGTGTAGAACCCGTCACCGCCATTGATGGTCGCCCACATGTGGTTGTCGATCACACCGTCCGCACGGCGGCTGGGGCCGCACCACGAGCCGTTGTCCTGCAGCCCGCCGCACACCGTGTACGGGATCTCCATGCCGTAGCTGATCGCGTAGAACTGGCCGATCGCGAAGTTGTTGACGAAGTCCCAGTTGCCGCCGCGATCCCACGTGATCGCGATGCCGCCATCGTTGCCGACGATGATGTGCTTCGGATCGAGCGGGTCGATCCACATGGCATGATGATCGACGTGAATGCCGACGGTCGTCGTGCCCGCGGTGCGGCCGCCGTCGTTCGAGTAGTTGACCGGCGTCGACGACCAGTACACGCGATCCGGGTCCTGCGGATCGACGCGCACCTGCGAGTAGTAGAACGGACGCACGTTGTTGCTGTTCGTGCGTTCCCATGTGCGCCCGCCGTCCGCCGAACGGTAGAGGCCGCTCAGGCGCTCACCACCCTCTTCCGCGGCAGCCGCCTCGACCATGGTGTACATGACGTCCGGATTCGACGGCGAGATCGCGATGCCGATGCGGCCGAGCTCCGTCTCCGGGAACCCGCCGCCGGCAACTTCCGTCCACGTCTCGCCACCATCGGTGCTCTTCCAGAGCGCACTGCCGGGCCCGCCGCTCTTCAGGAAGTACGGCCCGCGCACGCGTTCCCAGCTCGAAGCGAAGAGCACGTCCGGGTTGTCAGGATGCATGGCGATGTCGACGAACCCTGCGCGGTCGCTGATCTGCTTCACCGCGCGCCACGTGCGGCCGCCGTCCGCCGTCTTGTAGAGACCGCGCTCCGGATTGTGGTTCCAGATCGCGCCGAGCGCTGCGACCCACACGATGTCGGGATTCGTCGGATGGATGAGGATGCGCCCGATCGCCTGCGTCTTCTCGAGCCCCATGAGCTGCCAGGTGCGGCCGCCGTCCGTCGACTTGTAGACGCCGGCGCCGGGCGAGATCGAATTCCGCGAGTCCTCCTCGCCCGTGCCCGCCCAGATGATCGACGTGTCGCTCGGCGCGATCGCGATGTCGCCCATGGAGACCACGCGCTCATCCGTGAAGAGCGGAATGAATGAGGTCCCGCTGTTCACCGTCTTCCAGATGCCGCCTGCCGCCGAGGCGAGGTAGAAGACGCGGCCGCCGGGCACGCCCTCCACGTCCGTGATGCGACCGGACATGTTTGCCGGGCCGATGTTGCGCCAGTCGAAGGCCTTCCAGAACGTCGAGTCCTGTGCCTGCGCGGGTGATACGGACAGCAGTGCAGCCAGCAGCGTGAGCAGCAGCCGGCCGCGTGGAGCATGGGGAGCCATGGCCGTTCCGTGGTTGGAGTCGGAGAGGAGATGCGCGCTGACGACTGAGATACGGCGGAAGTGCGGTCAGGGCAAGGATAGCTGTTGCGCCCGCACAGAATGCCAAGTGGCATCCGCGGATCGACGCTCCTAGCTTGCCCGTTCACAACAGACCCGAGGGGTGCGTCATGTCCGGATCCCTGGCTCGCAGCGGCCTGCCGCTGCTCTGCCTTCTGCTCACGTCCCTGCCCGCATCAGCACAGCAGCGCGGCACGCTGTTCATCGTCGGCGGCGGTCGTCAGCCGGACGCGCTGGTCACCCGCTTCGTCGAGCTCGCGGGCGGACCCGGCCGCGCGCGCATCGCCGTCGTGCCGATGGCGAGCGGCGCTGCACAGGAGTCCGGTGCCGGCAAGGTGGAACAGCTCGTGGCGTTCGGTGCCGAGGCGTTCAACCTGAACCTGTCCCGCGCGCAGGCAATGACGGACTCTGCAGCTGCACTGCTGGACGACGTCACGGGAGTGTGGTTCGTCGGCGGCGACCAGGCGCGACTCGTGGACGCGCTCGAGGACACGCCCGTGCTCCGTGCGATCCACGCTCGCTACGACTCCGGTGCCGTGCTGGGCGGCACGTCCGCAGGTGCGGCCATCATGTCGGATTCGATGCTGACGGGCAGCCAGGTCGCGGCGGGTGAGGATACCATCGGCTATCACGGCGACGAATACCGCCGCATCGTGCGCGGGTCGATCGAGATCGTGACCGGCTTCGGCTTCCTGCAGGGCGCGATCATCGACCAGCACTTCATCGAGCGCGAGCGGCACAACCGCCTGCTGAGCGTGGTGCTCGAACGACCGTCCATGATCGGTGCAGGCATCGCGGAAGGAACTGCACTCGAAGTCGCGCCTGACGGCCGATGGACCGTGCGCGGTCGCGGTGCGGTCGTCATATACGACGCCCGTGACGCCGACCTCACGCCGCTGGCGTCACCTGCGCTGGGTGCCGCCGGCATCCGCATGCACCTGCTGCCGCCGGGCGCGACGTTCGATCCGGTGAGCGGTACGGCACGACTCGCGGATACGCCGCGCTGAGCGCGCTGCCGCAGGCGGCAACCGCATACGCCAGCGCGGCTCGCTACTCCGGCTCGACAATCAGCGGCGCCCTGCCCCGACCGCGCGCGCGCCAGCGTTCCATCCGTAACTCGAGTCCATTGAGCGGCTGCGCGGGCGACGCGAGGCGGCCGCGGGCGAGGAGAGTGCGAAGGGCGTCGTCGTCGAGGTCCTCGGCACCCGGATAGCGGCGCAGCGTCCCATCGATCCGTGCGGCGACCGCCATGCCGTCGCGGAACGCGATGCGGTTGCGCGCGAGTGCAGGCACGCGCTCCGGCTCCGGCGTCACGATGCCTACCAGGTTGAGCGGATCGGCCGCGGAGATGACGACGAAACTGCCGGTCGGACCATCCCGCCGGATCGAGCGCAGCAGCGGGATCGCTTCCGGCAGTGCGAACTGTTCGCCGAGCGGCCCCTCCACGAAGCGGCCACCGCGGATCTCACCGCGCGCCTCGAGGCGGCGGAGCACGAAGACCAGCTCGCGCCATGCGGGTGCCCCGCGCTCGCGCGTGACGACGCGCCGGAACACGACGCCCCAGCGTCGCAGCAGCATGCGCGCATACGCCTCCAGCTCCGCCTCGTGCTCGAGTGCTGCGGCGCGCTTCGATTCCGGTGACGGCACGCGGTCGCCGGCGACCCGCCGCAGGACCGACCAGCGCCCCGCGCTCTCGATGCCGTACGCCGGTGCGACGCCGCCGCGACGACGTGCGCGGCGCGGCCGTTTGTTCTCGGGCGTGAGCAGTGCTCGCAATCCTGCGAACCCGTCTGCGGTAGCCAGTCCATTCGCGGCCAGCTCGCCCAGCGCACGTTCGACCTGTGTCGGCAGCATGTGCGCGCCTGCGACGATCTCGTGGAAGAACGACGCGCCGTTTTCTGCGAGCCAGTCGTATGCCTGCTGTGCACCGCCGCTGACCCGCGCGTATGCACCGGCGGCCCCGGCATCATCGATCCAGCGCGCGGCGCTCGCGCGACTGAACAGCGCGATGCGGGTCGCGCGCAGCGGTCGCGCCGCACCGCGCCCATTGCTGTTAGCTGGAGCGAGCGTACGACGTCCCCACGCCACGCGTCCGCTCATGCACAGCATGTCGAGCCACTGCAGGTCATAGCGGTCGACGCGTGCGGGCAGCAGGTGCGTCTCCCACGCCGCGGCGGGAGCTTCGACACCGTCCAGCTGCTCCAGCACGGCCGCGAGCCCCTCCACACCGCGCGCGCGGTGCTCGCCGTCCACGCGCTGCCAGCGGAACAGGAAGCGCATGTACTCGGCGAGGGAGACGGGCCGGATCTCCGCGCGCAGCCGGTTCAGCGTGTAGCGATGAATGCGCGCGAGCAGCCTGCGGTCGCACCATTCGAGGACGTCGAGCCCGGGCGTGAAGCGACCCCGCAGCACGCGGCCCTCCGCCTCCAGTGCGAGCAGCGCCCCTTCGACCGTGTTCTCGTCGAGCGCGAGCAGGATGGCGAGTCCCGGAATCGTCACCGGTCCACTGACTTCGGTACGCGAGCGCACGATCTCGCGCGCTGCCTCTTCGCGTGGCCATTCCCGCTCGAGCGAGGGTGGCACGGTCAGGTCGGGTGCACACCTCAGGTCCGGCCAGAGCGTGCGCGCTTCGGGCAGGCGTTCGACGGCCAGCCAGTACGTCGGCGCGCCGTCGATCGGAACACAGCGCGTCGCGCGGCCCGTGGTGACCAGCCGCTCGAACAACGGCCCCCATTCCGCCGGGGCCTCGCTCTCGACGATCACACCGGCCGACACCAGCGCGTCCTGCAGCTCGTCCACGTCGCGTGCGTACGGCCACGCCTCCGCGCGTACACGCTCGATCGCGTCAGCGTCCAGTGCACCGAGATCGTTCGCCGATGACGGCTCCGTTGCGCGCCGCGTCTGTACCGCCAGCGTGCGGCGCTCCTCCAGCGGGGCGTCGTCGAGGAACTGGTAGACGCGCGCATTCACCAGCTCGGCGGCGAGCGTGGACGGCTCCGGCGTATCGCGTGCAACCAGTGTCAGCTCGTCAGCGCGTATCGCCTTCAGCACCTCGACGAGGTGCGGCAGGTCCATTGCCTCCTCGAGGCAGTCGCGGATCGCCTGGTCGACGAGCGGATGCGACGGCACTTCGCGCTCGCCCTGGATGTTCTCGAAGCAGGCGGTCGCATCCGGGAACACGGCCGTGAGCAGGTCCTCCGCATCCATGCGCTGCAACTGGGCGGGTACCTTGCGACCGTTGCTGTTGCGACGCACAGCCAGCGAGATCGTCGAGTTCCAGCGCCAGCGCGTCTCGAAGATCGGCGAGTCCAGCATCGCCTGGATCAGCGTCTCGCGGACCGTCTCCGGGTTGAGGTAGCGGAAGACGTCCTCGAGCGGGAAGCTGTGCGTCGGCCCGAGCGAGAGCAGCACGCCCTCCTCGGTGGCGACCGCCTGCAGCTCGAAGTTGTAGCTCTGACAGAACTTCTTGCGAAGCGCGAGACCCCACGCACGATTCACGCGGCTGCCGAACGGCGCGTGCAGCAGGAGCTGCATGCCGCCGCCGTCGTCGAAGAACCGCTCGAGCACCAGCGTGTGCTGCGTCGGCAGGGCGCCGAGCACCCGCTGCGCATCGCCGAGGTACAGCACGAGCTGCTCGGCAGCGGATTGCGGCAGCGAGTACGCTTCGACGAGCCAGGCCACGACCTCCGCGCGCCGTTCCGCATCGCCCGGCCGGTCAACCAGTCTCGATGCGACGTCCTCGCGCAACGCGCCGACCGCCGCCGACAGCTCGTCGCTGCGCGCAGGCGCCTCGCCGAACCAGAACGGGATGTTCGGCGGCGCGCCCTCGGCATCCGCAACCCGCATCGTGCCCTGCTGGATCTGCAGCACGCGCCACGACGTGTTGCCGAGCTGGAACACGTCGCCGGCCATGGACTCGACAGCGAAGTCCTCGTTCACGCTGCCGATCACGACGCCCTCCGGCTCCAGCACGACGCGGTAATCGGAGACTTCGGGAATCGCACCACCGGAGGTGAGCGAGAGGATGCGCGTCGCCTTGCGTGCGCGCAGCGTGCGGTTCACCGGGTCGTAGTGGATCAGCGCGCCGCGGCGGCCCCGCTGCGTGGAGAAGCCGCGCGCGATCATCTGCACGGTCTCGCCGAACTGCTCACGCGACAGGTTGCGGTACGGCCAGGCGTGCGTCACGAGCGCGTACAGCGCCTCCTCGTCCCACTCTGCCGCCGCCACTTCCGCGGCGATCTGCTGCGCGAGCACGTCGATGGGCGCGTCCGGCATGATGATGCGGTCCAGCTCACCGGCGCGCACCGCTGCCAGCAGTGCCGTGCACTCAACCAGGTCGTCGCGCGAGAGCGGCACCAGCCGTCCCTTCGGCGTGCCGCTCACCGTGTGCCCGCTGCGGCCGACCCGCTGGAGGAAGGACGCGATGCGGTGTGGCGAGCCGAGCTGCACGACCAGGTCGACGTGGCCGATGTCGATGCCCAGCTCCAGTGACGCGGTTGCGACGAGCACGCGCAGCGTGCCGTTCTTCAGCCGCTCCTCGGCGTCCAGCCGCACTTCCTTCGCGAGGCTGCCGTGGTGTGCCGTGACGGCCTCCCCGCCAAGGCGCTCCGACAGCGCGCGTGCGGCACGCTCCGCCAGGCGTCGCGTGTTGACGAACACCAGCGTGGTGCGATGCTCGTTCGCGAGCGCAGCAATCCTGTCGTACACCTCCTGCCACACCTCGCCCGACATCACTGCTTCGAGCGGCGACAGCGGCATCTCGAGCGCGACGTCCAGCTCGCGGAAATGACCGCGATCGACGATCACGGCCGGCCGTGCACGAACGCTTCTCGCCGGGCAGTCATCGACCGGTGCAGAACCGGGTCGTGCAGCGCCATCCGCACCGGCAACGGCCCGTGCTGGCAGCGTCGTCCCGTCCCGCTGCACGCCGACCAGGAAGCTCGCAACCTCCTCGATCGGCTTCTGCGTCGCCGAAAGACCGATGCGCTGCAGCCGCCGGCCCGCCACGTGATCGAGCCGCTCGAGCGAAAGGGCGAGGTGCGGTCCGCGGCGCGATTCGATCACGGCGTGGATCTCGTCCACGATCACTGTCGTTGCCGTGCGCAGCATCTCGCGGCTGCGCTCGGCCGTGAGCAGCAGGTAGAGCGATTCCGGCGTGGTGACCAGGATGTGCGGCGGCTTGCGCAGCATGGCAGCACGCTCGGACGCCGGCGTGTCACCACTGCGCACCGCGGCGGTCAGATGCACCGGCGGCAGCCCCATCTGCTGCGCCAGCTCGCGCATCTCGCGGCGTGGCTCGGCGAGGTTGCGATGGATGTCGCCCGAAAGGGCCTTGAGCGGCGAGACGTAGACGACGCGGACCTCGTCCGGCAATCCGCCGTTCTCCAGCGACTCGCGTGTCAGCGCGTCGATCGAGTGCAGAAATGCGGCGAGGGTCTTGCCGGATCCGGTCGGTGCGGCGATCAGCGTGTCGTGCCCGGCGCGGATCGCGGCCCAGCCGTCGGCCTGCGCCGGGGTGGGCGGGGCGTACGGTGCCTGCTCCACGGCGAAGCGGCGGCGCCACCACTGCTGAACGAGCGGGTGAAACGGGGCCAGCGGGGATGCGGGAGACGTCATCCGTTGATCTACCCCGTGCGCCCACCGCGGTTCTGGCTGGCGCCGCCCCCGTCCCAACACCACTTTCAGCGGATACGCCCCCTTGCACCGCCGCCATCGACATGAGCCTTCGATCCGCCGTCAGCTCCGGAATCCTTGCCCTGGTCCTGCTTCCGGCCGCCTCGGCCGGGCAGCGTCTGAACACGACCCCCATTCAGCCCGGCGAAGCCTGCCCCGCCGGGATGACGGAGATCCGTCCGCTGCAGTGCATGCCGCCGCAGCTCGAGCCGCCCGGCATCCTGGACTACCGGCCGCGCTCGACGCTCGTGGTGCCCGAGCACCTGGTCCCGAAGCCGAAGTATCCGGCCATCGACTTTCACGGTCACCCGCGACTCGATGGTCCGGAAAGCCTCGCCGGGCTGCAGGCCGAGATGGACCGGATCGGCCTCGGCGTGATGGTCGTCGCCAGCAACGTCCGGGGAGAGCGGCTCCGCGCGATGCTCGCGATGATCCAGGCCTCCCCCGCGATGCGCGACCGTGTGCGCGTGTTCACCGGCATCGAGTTCGGCGACCTCGAGCCCGGCTGGGTCGAGCGCGCCGTCGCGCAGCTCGAAGCGGACGTTGCGGCGGGCGCGGTCGGAATTGGTGAGGTGTCGAAGTCGCTCGGCCTGTCACTGCGCAAGCCGGACGGCTCCAGGCTCGCGATCGACGACCCGGTGATGGACCCGATCTGGGAGGCGGCCGCGCGACTCGGCGTGCCCGTGTTCATCCACACTGCGGATCCGGCCGAGTTCTTCCGCGAGCTGGACTACACCAATGAGCGCTGGCTCGAGCTCGCGCTCTTTCCAAACCGCCGCTACCCGCAGGAGGAGTATCCCAGCTTCCAGCAGCTCGTCGCGGAGCGTGACAACCTCTTCCGCCGCCATCCGAACACGACGTTCGTGACGGCGCATCTCGGCTGGCAGGCGAACGACCTCGCCACGCTCGGCCGGCTGCTGGACGAGCTGCCCAATGTCTACACGGAAGTCGGGGCGGTTCTCTACGACATCGGCCGCCAGCCGCGCACTGCGCGCGAGTTCTTCATCCGCTACCAGGACAGGATCCTGTTCGGCAAGGACTCCTTCCAGCCGGACGAGTATCCCTACTACTGGCGCGTGTTCGAGACGGCCGACGACTACTTCGACTACTACCGGCCGTACCACGCGTTCTGGAAGCTGTACGGGATCGACCTGCCCGAGGAAGTGCTGCGGAAATTGTACTATCAGAACGCGCAGCGGATCACGCCCGGGCTGCCGCAGCAGCGCTGACGGAGCACCGGGCGCAGAAGCCCGGTGCCCGTCGATCTGACGATCACGCCTGGATTGCCGCCGGGACTGCGGCCTCTACCGCGGCGCCCTCCCACGGCAGCTCCGGCTTTCCGAAGTGTCCGTAGTTGGTCGTCTGCCGATAGATCGGGCGCAGCAGCCCGAGGCGCTCGATGATCGCGCGCGGCCGGAAGTCGTAGCGTCGCACGAAGTCCCCCGCGGCGCGCTCGTCGCCGGTGCCGAACGTGTCGACCTTCACGCTGACCGGCTGTGCGACGCCGATCGCGTAGGCGACCTGGATCTCCGCACGCTCCGCGAGTCCTGCCGCGACCAGCTCGCGCGCAACGAAGCGGCAGAAGTACGCACCGGAACGATCCACCTTGGACGGGTCCTTGCCGCTGAACGCACCGCCGCCGTGCCGGCCCATGCCGCCGTACGTGTCGACGATGATCTTGCGACCCGTCACACCCGCATCGGCGGACGGCCCACCCTGCACGAAGCTGCCCGACGGGTTCACGATCAGCCGCAGCTCGTCATGCCACCACTCGCCCAGCGCCTCGGGCACGAGCTGCTCGCCGACGAACCCGCGGATCCGGTCCTGTCCGACGTCCGGCGCGTGCATCGTCGAGACGAGCACGTCCGTGACGCGCACCGGCCTGCCGTCCTCGTACACCACGCTCACCTGCGTCTTGGAGTCGGGGCGCAGCCAGCTCACATCGTTCTGCTTGCGGTGTTGCGCGAGGGTCCGGGCGAGGCGGTGGGCGAGGAGGATCGGCAGGGGCATGAGCTCGGGCGTTTCGTTCGTCGCGTACCCGAACATGATGCCCTGGTCTCCCGCGCCCTGCTCCAGGATCTGCTCGTCGCTGCGCCGCACGCTCGCGCCGATCTCGCCCGCCTGCTCGCTCAGCAGCGACTGGATGCGGACGCGATTCGCGCAGAACGCCTGCGACTCGTCCGTGTAGCCGATCTCCGCGATCGCGCCGCGCACGATCGACTCCGTGTCGACCTCCGCGTTCGAGCTGATCTCCCCCGCAAGCACCACATGGCCGTCCTTGACCAGGACCTCGCACGCGACGTGCGCGCCCGGGTCCTGCGCGAAGTGCGCATCCAGGATGCTGTCGGCGATGTAGTCGGAGACCTTGTCGGGATGCCCCTCGGAGACGCTCTCCGAGGTGAAGACGAAGCGGCTGCGGTCGGACATCATGCTCCTGCGGTTCAGGTGTGCATCTCTGCCTGGTGGCGGCACACCCCTGGCGCCCCGGAACACGAAAGGCCTGCGCTCCGAAGCCGCAGGCCCATGCCGCGACTTAGACGGATGGCCGAAATGAATCGGCGCGCGGCCCGCCAAGTCGGGGAAAACGCCGCGCATGCTGAATGTCGAAGGCGCGCTCCGTCATGTCAACACGGAGGCATGCGACGTCCTGCCGCCGGCACCCGGACCTGCGCCGCGTCGCTCCTCTGCCAGCGGCTGCCGCGTCGCTGATCCGCCAGTCGCCCCCGTCGCGCCGCTCCTCTGTCCCCGGCCTACGCCGCGTCGCTCACCCGCCACGCCCGCACACGCGCCACGTACGTACGGTGCCGCGCCCGTGCCACACCGTCTCCGTCGATGCCGCGCTCCAGCCGCCAGGCCTGGAACGCGAGGTGGGTCAGGTCGTCATGGAAACGGCGGCGCCGCGCAGCCCCCCGCAGGCCGTCGGTGCGCAGGGCGCCGAGCAGCGCGCGCACCCGCCCGCGCAGCGTGCAGATCGCGTCCACCTCGTCGCCGCGCAGGCAGCCCTCGTCGACGAGCGGGCGGAGGTGACGTCGCAGGATGGCTACTTCCCGCCGCGTCGAGCGCACGACCACGATCAGCGCCGCGACGAACGCGGGCACCATGATGAGGAAGTACGTTGCCGGGAACAGCAGGTTCGCGGACGCGGCCGCATTCCACAGCGAGTGCAGCAGCACGGCGACCGCAAAGCCGATCGCCGGTGCCACCCACGTGCCGCTGGCGCCGTGCCGCTCGCGCGCCAGGCCGATGCCGACGCCCGTCATCGCGGTGAACAGCGGGTGTGCGAACGGGCCGATCACGCCGCGCAGCACGAACACCGTGCTCAGCGAGGTCGTATCCCACACGCGCCCGTAGTAGACGGCGTTCTCCGTCATGGCGAACCCGAGTCCGACCATGGCGGCGTACACGACGCCGTCGGTCACGTTGTCGAACTCGTCGTCGTGGTGCACGAACAGCAGCAGCAGCGCCGCGCCCTTGGCCGTCTCCTCGATCACGGGCGCGGCGAGCACGCCGGACATCCAGTCGCCGACGCTCGTGCCGAACACACCGGCCAGCATCGTGAACGCTGCCTGGTTCGCGAGCAGCGACACGATCATGGCGACGATGGCACCCCAGAGGAACGCGCGCAGCAGCACGGGACCGGGCTCGGCCTCGAAGCGGTCGAGCCAGAGCGCGAGGCCCAGGTAGACCGGCACCGGCAGCGCGGCCAGCGCCAGCCCCGCCCCGAACCCCGCGGCGCCCACGTCCATCACCAGGATAACGACCACGAGCGCTGCCAGTCCGAGCGTGAGCAAACGCGCCAGGCGCGGCTCCACGCCCAGCACGTGGCGCGCGTGCGACCGCTCGATCGGCTGGGTGTGTCCGTTCATGTTGATCGTCCCGGGTGTTCCTGAGCGCGCAGCGAGGCGGGCGCCCGCAGCCGGCTGAGAACGGCTGATGGCCCGCTCCCTGCCCCTGCGCATCGGCATGCCAGAGAACAGCAGCACCAAGATAAACGTTGGCGTCGCGGGATGGGACTACCGGGACTGGATCGGCGTGTTCTACCCCGAACCGCTCCCGCGCGACTTCGACCGCCTACACTTCCTCGCCAGTCACGTCTCGCTGATCGAGATCAACTCCAGCTTCTACGGCCCGCCCAGGCCGAAGACCGCGCGCGACTGGCTGAAGCGCATCGAGGACATCGACGATTTCCGCTTCACGGCAAAGCTATGGCGCCGCTTCACACACGAGCGCACCACCACGTGGACACGCAAGGAGGTGCGCGAAACGACGCAGGGGCTCCGCCCGCTGCTCGATGCGCACAGACTGGACGCCGTCGTAATGCAGTTTCCCTGGTCGTTCCGTAACACGGAGGCGAACCGTGAATGGCTCGAAGATGTCCGCAGCACCTTCGCCGACTTCCCGCTGGTCCTCGAGGTACGCCACGCCGGTTGGAACGACCCGGACGTCTTCCAGTGGCTGCGCGACAACGCCGTCGGCTTCGTCAACATCGACCAGCCCACCTTCAAGCGATCCATCAAGCCATCCGCCCACGCCACCTCACGCGTCGGCTACGTGCGCGTGCACGGCCGCAACTACCAGGACTGGTTCCGCAAACACGCCGGCCGCGACAGGCGCTACGACTACCTCTACGAGCGCGACCAGCTGAAGCCATGGGCGCAGCGCGCAAAGGCACTCGCCCGCGAAGAAGAGACGGAGTCAGTCGATGTGGTGTTCAACAATCACTACAGGGCAAAGGCAGTGGTGAATGCCAAACAGTTCGAGAACCTGCTGACCGGCCGGAAAGTGCGGGCGCCTGCAGAGCTGGTCTCGGCGTATCCGGCTGCGCTGGAATCGATCGCGCGCCGACGGTGAACAACTTTATTTCACCGCTGAGGCGCGGAGGGCGCTGAGTTTTTCACACAGCGGCCACAGTGGGTCACAGCGGACACGGAGCGTTCATCGCACGTCGTGCAGATCCCCTGACATCGAAGCATTTTTTTCTTGTGTGCTTCGTGGCGTTCGTAAGATGAGAGCCTGTCGGTCACGCACCGACGCCGCGAAGCAAACTACAGAAGGAATGCTTCCCGGATGCGTCGCATCGGAACACGACGAAGCTGACTCCGTGTCCGCTGTGACCTCCGTGTGAATGCTCTGCTTGAAAAACCTCAGCGCCCTCCGCGCCTCAGCGGTGAAAAAAAGAACTAGAGTGACCAGTCGATCGACTTCTGCCCGGACGCTTCCAGCTCGGCATTGATCCTGGAAAACGGCCGACTCCCGAAGAACCCCTTCTTCGCCGACAGCGGCGACGGATGCGGTGCAGCGATGATCGCGTGGCGGGCAGTGTCGATCAGCGCGGTCTTCTTCTGCGCATACGCACCCCATAGCACGAACACCACCTTCCGGCGCTTTCTCGAGAGGGCGCGGATCACCGCGTCGGTGAACTGCTCCCAGCCCCTGCCGGCGTGGCTGTTGGACTTGCCGGCCCGGACGGTCAGGACCGCGTTCAGCAGCAGCACCCCCTGTCCCGCCCACGGCACCAGGTAGCCGGTTTCCGGCACCGGCACGCCCAGGTCGGCATGCAGTTCCTTGAAGATGTTGCGCAGCGAGGCGGGTGGCTTGACGCCGGGCCGTACCGAAAAGGCGAGGCCGTGCGCGTGGCCGGGCGTCGGGTAGGGATCCTGGCCGAGGATCAGCACGCGCGCGAGACGCGGCGGCGTCAGCTCCAGTGCGAGGAATGTCTCCTCCACGGCGGGCAGAACCTCGTGCCTGCGGCGCTCGTTTTCGACGAATGTGGCGAGGTCGCGATAGTACGGCTGGCGGGTCTCGCCGGCGAGCAGCTTCTTCCAGCCGGTCGGAATCGGCGGCAGCAACGGATTCCCTCCCTGGGCGACTTGGGTCGGGTAGAGTGGCACGGTGCTGGCGCTGCCGCTACCGTTCAGCGTCGCCGCCCCCGTTCCCCCTGCCGGGGTTGGAACCGGTGTTGGCGAAAACGTTTACCACGACTCGGCGGAGCGCTGGATTCTGATGCGAACGCCCCGCACGAAACCTCCCACGCGGTTGAAGATGACCGAACTCCGACCCGACCTGCCCGCGCCGCTGACCCCGCTGCGCGGCCTTGCCCGGAACCTGCGCTGGGCGTGGCACGCCCCCACGCGCGCATTGTTCGAGAGACTGGACCCTTCGCTCTGGGAGGCCACGCGGCACAACCCGGTGCGGCTGCTCTGGGAGGCGGCGCCGGCGCGGCTGGCGGCACTGGCGGCCGACGAGACGTACCTGCAGTCGATCAACGCGGCCGCGGCCGACCTGGAAGCGTACCTGCGCGACGAGAACACGTGGTTCCGTCGCGCGCATCCGCAGTCGGCGGCGCGGATCGCCTATTTCTCGGCGGAGTTCGGCGTGGCCGAGTGCCTGCGCATCTACTCCGGCGGGCTGGGCGTGCTGGCGGGTGATCACCTCAAGTCGGCGAGTGACCTGGGGGTGCCGCTGGTCGGCGTGGGGCTGATGTACCGCGAGGGATATTTCACCCAGCGCGTGGATGCGGTGGGTGTGCAGCACGACATGTACGACCGGGCGGACTTCGAGCGGCTGCCGATCACGCTGGAGAGCGGACCGGACGGGCAGCCGATCATCGTGGACCTGCCGTTCCTGGACCACCGGATCCAGGCGCGCATCTGGCGCGCGGACGTGGGGCGTGTCCCGCTGTACCTGCTGGACACCGACCTGGACGCGAACCGTGCGGAGGACCGCGGGGTCACCGACCGGCTGTACGGCGGCGACACGGAGCACCGGCTGCGGCAGGAGTACGTGCTGGGGATCGGGGGGATGCGCGCGCTCCGCCTGGTCGGCCGGGAAGCGGACGTGGTGCACCTGAACGAAGGGCACGCGGCGTTCGCGGCGATGGAGCACGTGCGCGAGATCGTGGAGCAGGAGCAGTCGAGCTTTGCGGAGGCGGTCGAGCGCGCGAAGCGGAACGTGGTGTTCACCACGCACACGCCGGTTCCTGCCGGCCATGATTATTTCCCGCGTGACCTGCTGGAGCGCTACCTCGGCGGCTACGTCTGGGAGATGAAGCAGCCATGGGACGAGTTCCTCTCGCTCGGCCTGTTCGAGGGGGAGTCGCGGTTCTGCATGACGGCGCTGGCGCTGCGCCTCTCTTCGCGGCGCAACGGCGTGAGCCGCCTGCACGGTGCGGTCAGTCGCGAGATGTGGAACGTGATCTGGCCGGAAGCACCTCTCGAGAACGTCCCGATCACGCACATCACCAACGGCGTGCACCTGCCGACGTGGGTCGCGCCGGACGTCGAGGCGCTGTATTCACGCTACGTGGGTGAGCACTGGAGCGATGCCACGGACGAGATGCAGTGGCATCGTGCCAACCACATCCCGCCCGCGGACCTGTGGGCGGCGCGCACGCGGCAGCGTGGTCGACTGGTGAACGACGTGCGGCTCGCGCTGGCGGCGCAGGTGGCGCGCCGCGGTGGGGACCCGGCGTGGACGGCGGGCGCCCTGGATCCCGACGCGCTGACGATCGTGTTCGCGCGTCGCTTTGCGACGTACAAGCGCGCGGTGCTGCTGCTCAGCCAGGAGGAGCGGCTGCAGCGGCTGCTGACGGGCAACCGCAAAGTACAGTTCGTGTTTGCGGGCAAGGCCCATCCGCGTGACGAGCCGGGCAAGGCGATGCTGCAGCGCATCCACCAGTTCGCGGGCCGACCCGAGCTGCGCGGCCAGTTCGTGTTCCTCGAGGGCTACGATCTCGCGATTGCGCGCACGCTGGTGCAGGGCGCCGACGTGTGGCTGAACGTGCCCGTGCGGCCCTACGAGGCGAGCGGCACGAGCGGCATGAAGGCGATGGCCAATGGTGCGCTGAACCTGAGCATTCCGGACGGCTGGTGGGCGGAAGCGTGGGCGGAGCACAACCGGCTGAACGAGCCGGTGGGCTGGAGCATCGCGCCGGCGGATGGCCCCAGCGAGGCGGAGCTGCCGGAGCACGGCCCCGGCATGACCCCGCACGATCGCGAGATGCTCGACCGTCGTGACGCCGACGCGCTCTTCGATCTGCTGGAGAACGAGGTCGTTCCGCTGTTCTACGATCGCGACGCGGACGGCCTGCCGGCGGCCTGGCTGGAGCGGGTGCGCTCGGCGATCCGGCAGCTGGTGCCGTTCTTCAACACGCACCGCATGGTCGCGGAGTACGTCGACACGGCGTACCTCACGGCGCCCAGCGGCGAGATGGCGGTGCCGGGGCGGAAAACGGCGGGTTGAGGGCGGAGCAGTGCATGTACCGGCAAGAGGAGGTGCTGCAATGAGCAAGCGGTACATCGGTCCGATCGTCGCCTGCAGCGTGTTGCTCGCTGCGGGCTGTGCGGACACCGAGCCTGAACAGGCGACGCCGCAGGGCGAGCTCCGTGCGCCTGCTGCGGCCGAGGCGCTCGTCGCGCGCACGGACATGTTCGTCGACCGTGCGCCGGCGAGTGCGCAGATGATCTTTGTCGGGCGCGACGAGTCCGTCGTGCCCGCGGGTCAGGACGAGGCCGTCTTCGTTCCCTTCTCCACGTTCAGCGTGGAGCGCAACGGCCTTCCCAACGAGTTCCCCCCTGCCGACACGCTGGCCGACCTGCTCGCACGGGCGGGCGTGCGCAACGGCAGCATCGTGATCGTCGGCGAGCCGATTCCCGCCGGCCGCGCGTTCGCGGCGTTCGATTATCTCGGGATGGCCGACGAGGTCGCGCTCTACGACGGCGGCATTGCCGCGCTGCGCCGGGCGGGCAGCGACACAGCCGCCGCAGGCGCGGATACGGCCACGGCTGCAGACGACAGCATCGCCGGTGACACGGCCGCGGCGCCGCGCTCGGCGGCGGGCGCGTCGCTGGAGACGGACGTGCGCGAGGACATGATCGTGGACGCGGAGTGGGTGAATGCCCGGCTGAACGACCCGGACGTCGCCATCCTGGATGCACGTCCGCCGGCCGAGTACAGCGGCGAGACGCCGGGCGAGGGCGTGACCCGCCCCGGGCACATCCCGGGCGCCCGCAACGTCTTCTGGCAGACGCTCGTGGAGTCCGCGGAGCTGCCCACACTGAAGAGCGAGGCGGAGCTGCGCCGCATCTTCCGCGATGCCGGCGTCGACGACGGTGACACGGTCGTCGCCTACTGCCGCACGGGCGGCCAGGCGAGCTTCCTCTACACCGTGGCGCGCTACCTCGGCTATGACGTCAAGCTGTACGACGGCTCGTTCGTAGACTGGAGCGCTACGGACTACCCGGTCGAAGAGGGCGCCGGCGCCCCGCAGTAGCACCGACCGGCACGGACAGCGGCGTAACAGAAAGGGCGCGGGACGTGGGATCGTCTCGCGCCCTTGCCTTTCATCCGCCCCGCACGCTCAGTACGAGCACATCAGCAGGTCCATGTAGCCTCCGCCGATCGGCTGGCCGGGCGGTGCGTCAGGGGCGCTCGGCAGCCGGTCCTCGGTCCAGTCGCGCTCCAGGAACTCGCTGATGGTGCCGGCCAGGAGTCGCGCGTGCGCGGTGGCAGGGACGTCGCCATTGCGCTGCTCGAATCCCTGCTGCAGTGCGGCGAGCTCCCATGCCGCGATCGCCCTGACCTGTGGCATGGACGCGTTCGCCGCGAGCCGCATCAGGTTGTCGATCCAGGCGTGCTCGACGGTGCGTGCGAGCTCGGCCCGGTACGGATCCGACGTGCGCCGCCCCACCACCTGCTCGCGCACGCGCTCCAGCACGTCCTCGAGCCCCGGCAGTGACGGGTCCAGCGCACTCTGCTGCACGAGACGCGCGGCGCGCTCGGGATCGAGCAGCAGGCTGAACGTCATGTCCGCTGCTGCCGCGGCCGGCGACACGGCATCGAACACCAGGCCGGTGCTGCGCTCGAACAGCTCGTTGGTGCCACCGAAGCGGTACGGCCGGGGCGGGATCTGCGCGATCACGGAGCGCGGCAGCGCGAGCACCTCCGGGCTGACCGTCTCGAGCACGGCGTCCAGTGCCCGCCTCTGCACCTCGGGCGCGACGCTCTCGGGCAGCGGCTGCCCGTCGCCGCGCAGGTTGTAGGCGTACGTGACGCCTGCGATGCTCTTGACCGCGGCCTCGGTCTGGTAACGGTGGTGCAGGTAGAGCGGCACCAGGGCTTCCTCGATCGTCGCCAGTGGCGCACCGCGCCGGATCGCGCGCTCGCCGAACCGTTCCAGCGCGGCTTCGCGCACCTCGAGCATGCGCCGCAGCTCGGCAACCGCGTCAGCGCCGTTGTCCCACAGGTGCGTCTGCGGGTGCGCGCTTCCGACCGGTCGTGCGTCCTGGTCGCTCAGGAAGGTGATCCCCGCGCGACGCCCCTCCTCGATGATCGCGGCGAGCGCAGCATCTTCGTTCGTGCCCGGTGCGAAGTCGCTGTACCCGTATTTCACCGCAACGATGTCCCACGCACCTATGCCGTCCGGGTACGCGCCGGACAGGTCGATGCTGCCGTCCGGGCGCAGCTCGGCGATCGGGTGCGGGTAGTCCATCACCGACTGCACCCCGTTCGCGGTCTGTGCACTGGCGATGTAGTTGTGCGCGATGCCGAGCGTGTGGCCGATCTCGTGGGCGGATAGCTGCCGCAGTCGCGCGAGTGCCATCTCCGCGAGCTGCGGTGGCACTTCGTCACCCGTCTCGTACGGCGAGAGCAGCCCTTCCGCCAGGAGGTAGTCCTGGCGCACACGCAGCGAGCCGAGCGTGACGTGGCCCTTCAGGATCTCGCCCGTCCGGGGATCCGTGATCGAGCTGCCGTAGCTCCAGCCGCGCGTCGAGCGGTGCACCCACTGGATCACGTTGTAGCGCACGTCCATTGGATCCGCCGTGTCCGGCAGCATCTCGACGCGGAACGCATTGCGGAAGCCGGCCGCCTCGAACGCGTCGTTCCACCAGTTGCCGCCCTCGAGCAGCGCGCTCCGCACCGGCTCCGGCGTGCCCGGATCGAGGTAGTAGACGATCGCCTCGACCGGCTCGCTCACTGCGGCGGTCGGATCGCGCTTCTCCAGGCGGTGGCGCGCGATGTACTGCTTCACCATGCGCTCGCCGAGCGGCGTCGCGTAGTCCATGTAGGTGACGCCGAAATAGCCGGCGCGCGGATCCGCCTCGCGCGGCTCGTAGCCGGTCGGCAGCTCCACGAACGAGTGGTGCATGCGCACGGTCAGCGCATCCGGTGTCGGCGTGACGGAGCGCACCAGCCCGCCCGGATTCTCACCGGTGAACGTGATCGTCGCCTCGACCTCGGTGTTCTGCGGGAAGTTCTTCGTGCGCGGCAGGTGGAACGCCGAGCGAGACGGCTCGACCCGGAAATTGCCCTGGTTCATGCGACGCAGCGTGTTCGCCAGGCCATGGCTGTCACGCAGGAAGAAGTCGGTCGCGTCGACCAGCACGGTATTGCCCGTGCGCGCCGCAGCCGTCCACCCCCAGATCGTCGATGTCGCGAAGGCGTCCTCGACGGCGCGCCGCTCCATCGCGTTGTCCGTCGTCGCGCGGAAATCGAGGTTCGGCTGCACCATCAGCACCTTCGGCCCCACCCGCCGGAACCGCACGACGTACGTGCCGCCGAGATCGCCGCGGTTCAGCCCGATGTCGTTGTGCCCGACGCCCGCCGGCAGCGACGTGTAGTACAGCACGTCCTCGTCGAAGCGGCCGATCTCCAGGTACATCCGACCCGATTGCTCGTCCCAGTAGAGCGGCATGAAACCGTCCAGCTTCTGCATGCCGGCCGTCTTCGAGGCGATCGTGGGGAGCGCGCCGCCGTCCTGCTGCTGCGCGGCAACGCCTACCGGGAACAGCGCTACCGCCAGCGCGGCGACGCGCGCGACGCGACGCAACAGCATCGTGCCTCCTGTGTCGAATCAAGAGCGTGCGCCGCAGGCGCAGAACGAATGAGGGGACCGGCGTATGAATACGCCGATCCCCTCCTGATCGCCAGTGCGCGCGCAGTCGATGCGGCGGCACCGGTCGGATGAATGGAACGCGGGGCCGCGAGCATGCCCGCGCCCCGCTTCCCGCCTCAGACGTGACGCAGCGCGCTGCGCCGCTGGTGCGGCACGATCTGGATCTGCGCGTCGATGCCGTGCACGCCCCTCACCGACTTCACGATTTCGATCGCCCGGTCGTGCTCGGCCTCGTCGCGCACCGCGCCCGTCAGACGGACCGAGCCGTCCGCCAGCTCGATCACGTCGATGCGACGCCGGCCCACGCGGTCGTCGCTCCAGAGGGCGTCGAGGACCCGGTCCTCGATCGTCGTGCGCTGGCGTCCCTGCCACACCTCGCCCAGTAGCCGGCGACCGCTGCGGGAGAGCAGCATGCCACTCGCGACTGCACCAAGCGCGATCGCGCTCGCAATGCCGAGACGCGTCAGTGCCTGGCCGAAGCCGCCGGTTGATTCCTGCACCATCGGGAGTGCCTCCGTAGCTGCCAGCATCGGTACCTCGCGGAGTTGTGGGTGGGCGAAAGCACCGACGGGCTTTGCAAATCGCGTAGCAGTAAAAAACCCCAGCAACCACGCGAAATCTTGTCATCGGGAACGTGTTCCGAAAGATACTTTTTTCGTTGGGCGTGACCTCGATTCAGGCCTTCACCCGGGGATACCGGGAGCAAGTCACGAGCCGGCCGCGTCCGGGGCCTGGTCATGCACGAGCGGGAGGGTGAAACGGAAGGTTGCGCCCTGGCCGGGCTCGCTTTCGGCCCAGATCCGCCCGCCGTGCGCCGCGACGATCCCCCTGGCGATTGCGAGGCCCAGGCCGGCTCCGCCGCCGGCACCGCTGTTCCCCTGCCAGTAGCGGTCGAAAACACGATCGAGGTTCTCCGGCGGGATGCCCGGGCCCTGGTCGTGGACGGAGAAGCGGCACATGTCGCCGTCGCGGTCGACGCGCAGGTGGATCGAGCCACCGCGGGGGGTGAACTTGACGGCGTTGCCGACCAGGTTCGACAGCACGCGCTGCACGCGCTCCGCGTCTGCCATCACGCGCGCGTCCGGGTCGTCCACGTCCTCGCTCAGGCTGATGCCGTCCGCATCGGCGATGGGCGCGAGCATCTCGTGCGCGTCGTCCACCAGTGAGCGGACCGTGACCGGGTGCGGCTCGACGGTGAAGTGCCCGGCCTCGATGCGGGATGCGTCCAGCAGGTCCTGGATCAGGCGGTTCATCCGCTCGGCCGTCCGCTTGATGATCTGCACCTGCCGCTGGCGCTGCGTATCGTCGAGCGGAAGATCGAGGAGCAGTGCCGCGCTCGTGTAGATCGTGCCGATCGGATTGCGCAGGTCGTGGGAAACGGTGGCGAGCAGGTCGTCGCGCGCGCGGGTCGCCGCCTCCGCCTCCCGCGCGAGCCGTTCCATCGTCTCTGCCGTCCGCTCCGCCTCCTCGCGCGCCCGCTGCTCGCGCTCGAGCTCCCGGGCGGATGCCGCGCTCAGCGCCTCCTGGCTTGCTCGCAGCGCGCGGTTCGTGTGCGACAGGTCCTCGAAGCTGCCGAGCAGCATCTCGAGCATCTGCTCCGGCGCGGCGCGCAGCACGAACTCCTCGTTCATGAAGCGGATGCGCAGCCCTTCGCTGCGCTGGCCTTCCCGGCGCAGCGCCCGGTTCTCCAGCACCCAGCGCACGCGCTGGATGAGGTGCTCGGGGCTGTACGGCTTGGTGATGTAGTTGTCGGCGCCCGCCTCCAGGCCGCGCACGATGTCGCGTGGATCGGCGAGGGATGTCAGCAGCACGACCGCCGGGGCGGCCTCCCCCAGCCTCTGCTTGATCGCGCGACACAGGTCGAAGCCGCTCATACCCGGCATGACCACGTCGGACAGCACGATCTCGGGGCGATCGCCGCACGCGATGTCGAACGCCTCCTCGCCGCTGCCGGCCGTGAGCACCTCCAGGCCGGCATCGACCAGTACGCTGCGCAGCGCTTCGAGCTGTGTCGGGCTGTCGTCAACGATCAGCACCGCGCTCATCGCCCCCTCCCCTCACGCACGAGCTCCACGAGCCGCGGCGCGATCCGGTCCAGCGGCAACATCTCGTCGATGGCACCGGCCCGCGCAGCTTCCTGCGCCATGCCGTACACGATCGACGACTGCTCGTCCTGCCCGATGACGTAGCCGCCCGCGCGCTTGAGCTCGAGCAGCCCCTGCACACCGTCGCTGCCCATGCCGGTGAGCACCACGCCGAGCCCGTCCGCGCCGAAGGCGCGTGCGACGGAAGCGAACAGGTACGTCGCCGAAGGCCGGAACCCGCCGATCGGGCCTTCCCCCGAAAAGCAGATCGTGCCGTCGGCCGTCACGCCCGTGTGCGTGTTGTCGGGCGCAATGTACACGACGCCCGGCTCCATGGGCTCGTCACGCCCGGCGAGCTTCACCGGCAACGGCAGGCCATCGCCCAGCCAGCGCGCGAAGCCGGCCGTGAAGTCGCGCGCAATGTGCTGCACGACCACGATCGGCACGCCCACGCGCGATGGCAGCCCCACGAGCACCGTGCGAAGCGCTGCCGGCCCGCCGGTCGACGCGGCGAAGGCGATCACCTGCACCCGTCCGCTCGCCCGGGCGCGGCCGGCGCGCGGACGTGACCGGCGTTCGTCCACCCACCGCCGGACGACCTTCACCTGCGAGAGCGCGCGCACCATTGCGACCAGCTCCGCGCGCTGCTCCTCGAAGCGCGGCGACGTGGGGCTGTCCGGCTTCGGCAGCGCCAGCAGTGCACCCGCCTGCGTGGCGCTCAGCGAAAGATCGACGTCCCGCTGCGTCGCCGCCGAAACGATCAGGATCGGCGTGGGCGCGCGGGCCATGATCTCCTTGGTCGCGTCGATGCCGTCCATCACCGGCATGTGCACGTCCATCAGCACGATGTCGGGCTGGATCTGGCGCGTCATCTCGACCGCCTCGACACCGTTCTTCGCCTCACCGACGATCCGGATGTCGCCCTCGCTCTCCAGGATCGAGCGCATCATCGTGCGCGCGGTCATGGAGTCATCAGCCAGCAGGACGCGTACGGTCTGCATCTCACCCGATCAACTGCCGAATGGTGGCGAGCAGACCTTCCTGGTCGAAGCTCGATTTGAGGATGTAGGCGTCTGCACCGACCTCCAGCCCCAGGGCGCGATCCTCTGCGGTCTCCATGCCGGTCACCAGCACGACCGGCACCTCGGCGAACCGCTTCGACGATCGCATGCGCCTGCACAGGTCGAAACCCGTCATGCGCGGCATCTCCACGTCGCTCACGACCAGCTCGACCGGTTCCTGCTGCAGCTTCTCCCAGGCGTCCTGCCCGTCGACCGCCGCGGTTACATGGTACCCCGCGGCCTCGAGCACGCTCTGCTCCAGTGTGCGCGTGGTGATCGAGTCGTCCACGACCAGCACGTGCGCGCCACGCGCCTCCGCCTCCTCGGGTCGGACGACGTGCGGCAGCGCCAGCTCCCGGTTGAGCCCCGCCTCGATCAGGCTGCGCGGCACCAGCACCAGGGCCACGCGTCCGTTGGGCAGCAGCGCCCCGCCGGACACGTGCGGCACGTGGGCCCGCCGCTCCAGCGGCCGCATCACCACCTCGCGCTCGTCGCTCACCGCATCGACGACGAGCGCCAGCTCGTCCCGACCGGAGCGGAGCAGCAGCGCCGGCGCGCCCGTCAGCTCGGTTCGCTCGCGCAGCGGCGGTCCCAGCACGCCGGCGAGTGTGGCGATCGGGACAGGCGCGGCGCCGAGCGCCAGGGCAGGACGTCCGTCCACCTCGTGCACCTGGGCGGGGTGGACGCGTACGACCCGGTCGACCTGGCCGATCGGCAGCGCAAAGAGCTGGTCGCTGGCCGCGACCAGGACGGCGCGGAGCGTGGCGGGGCTGGGAGGAGAGTCGAGCAGGAAGCGGGTGAACTGCCCCGCGCGCCACGCGACATCGACGGATCCGCCGATGCGTTCCATGGCGGCGCGGACCAGGTCGAGGCCGACGCCGCGGCCGCTGATGCTCGTCGCCTCGGTGCGCGTCGTGACCCCACCGGCGAGCAGGCGACGCGCCAGCGCGCGCGCCTCGCGCGGCGGCTCCTCGCCCTGCGCGCGCAGCCTGCGCGCGATCGCCGCGGTGTCCAGCCCCTCACCATCATCCTCCACGCTGATGCGCAGCCGGCCCTGCTCCAGTGAGGCCGAGACGCGGACCGTGCCCTGCTCCGGCTTGCCGCGTGCGCGGCGCTGCTCCGGGCTCTCGATCCCGTGATCCACCGCGTTGCGCACGAGATGGAGCAGCGGCTCGCGCAACGTGTCGATCACTACGCGATCCGCCTCCACGTCTTCGCCCTCGATCACCAGCTGCGCGTGCTTGCCCGTCGCCGTGGCGACGTCGCGCAGCGCGCGCGGCAGCGCTTCCACGGCGTCGGCGAAACGACGCATGCGCAGCCCGCGCACGCCCGTCAGGATGTCGTCCGTCGCACGTGAAAGCACGCGCGTGTTGTCGTGCGCGGCACGCGTGATCTGCGACAGTTGCTCCACGAGCTGATGGAGGTGGCGATCCAGCTCTGCGTGCTCCTCGCGCCGGCGCATGTCCGCCTGCTCGCGCGCCATCTGGCGCCATTCACCCGCCCAGCGCGCCAGCTCCTGCTGCAGCAGGTCCAGGTCGCGGGGCTGGTTGGCCACCGTTCCGCTCATCGTCAGCAGGTCGCTCGTGTATGCAACGAGCTGGTCGAGCTTGTCCGCCGAGACGCGCACCGTGTCCACCGACTGCACGTCTGCGCGCTCCACGGGCGCACGTTCCGCGGCCCGGATGTTCTCGGGCTGCGCATCCTCTGCAGCGTTCTGCGTGGTGTCATGGGTGGCAGCGGCCGCGTCCGTGACCGGCGCAGCGACGGACTCGGCGCGTGTATCGCCTCCCGGAGCGTCCGGCCCGTCGGGCAGTGCGCTGGAAACGTCGCGCAGCCGGTCGATCAGCACAGGCAGCGTCGATGCCTCCAGTTGCTCGTTCGCGCGCAGCCGGCGAGCCGCCTCCTTCAACGCATCCGTCGCGGCGAACAGCAGTGAGAAGTCACCGCCGGAAAGGACGCGCGCGCCGTCGCGCACCTGTGCGAACAGTGCCTCGAGCGCGTGACAGGCCTCCTCCACGACCGGAACGCCGGCCACCCGTGCCGCTCCCTTCACCGAATGCGCGGCGCGAAACAGCGTACGGATCGCCTCCGCGTCGTCCGGCCGCGACTCCAGCGTGAGCAGCCCCGCGTCCATCATGCGGAGCTGGTCCTCCAGCTCCTGCACGAACGTGGCGCGCAGGCGGGCGTTCAGGTCTTCCGTTGACATCCGTCAGGCCGCGCTCGGCCGTCGCGCTTCACTGCCGACGAGTCCCGTGAGCTGCGTGCCGAGCCGGTTCAGCTCGCGCGCCGCCGCTTCGGCCTGCCTGGTCGCGGCGAGGTTCTGCTGCGCGGCCTGCTGGATGGAGCCGACCGCCTGCTTGATCTGCGCCATGCCGGTCGACTGCTGGCTCGCGGACGCCGAGATCTGGGCCGCCGCCTGCGACGCCGCCTGCACCGCCTCCGCCAGCTTGCGGATCGTCTCGCCCGCCTCGCGCACCTGCTTCGCGCCCTGCTCCACCTGCTTGTTGCCCTGCTCGGTCGCCATGACCGCAGCGCTCGTCGCGCGCTGGATCTCACCCAGGATCTGGCGCACGCGCACCGTCGAGGTCTTGGACTGTTCCGCCAGCGCCCGCACCTCACCCGCAACGACGCTGAAGCCGCGACCCTGCTCGCCCGCGCGCGCCGCCTCGATCGCCGCGTTCAGTGCCAGCAGGTTGGTCTGCTCCGCCAGATCGTTGACCGTGGTGATGATCTCCCCGATCGCCTGGGCCTGCTCCGCGAGCTCCAGGATGCTCGCACCGATCGTGTCGACCTGCGTGCTCACCTGGTCCATCGCGCTGCTGCTCAGCTCGACCGCCTCCCGGCCCTGGCGCCCGATCTCGGCGGCACGCTGCGCCGACGCCGCCACCGCCCGCGCACGCTCCGCCGCCTGCTCCGCCGTCTGGACCACCTGGTCCACCGTGGCCGCCGTCTGTGTCACGGCCGCCATCGACTCGGTCGCCCCCGATGCCTGCTCGGTCGTCGTCGCCAGGATCTCCGCGGCGCTCGTCGCCAGCACGTTGCTCGTCTCCTGCAGCGGCTTGCTGACCGCGCGGTTCAGCAGCCACGCGGAAATGATCATCGCCAGCAGTGCGATGGCGAACGCAATCACGATCGCGGTCTGCGAGTTGCGCCCCGTCGCATCCGCGGTCTCCGTGATGTCGTCGACGCGCGCGCGGAGCGTCCGCACCAGCTCGTCTACGCGGCTCTCCACCTCCACGCGCGTCTGCGCCGCCGTGCGCCGCACCTGCAGCGACTCCTGCAGATCGGTCGCGAGCATGGCTTCCATCGAGGCATCCGTCTGCTGCACCCACTCCTCGAAGAGCTGCTGCGCTTCCCGCCACCCCTCCGCCTGCGCCGGATCCTCCGCCACCAGCGACACGAAGCTCGAGCGAGCGGCCGTGACGGCCGAGTCGCGCGCGGGACCCGCCGAACGTGATCGCTCCACCAGGATGCGCAGATACTCCACGTTCGACGTGCGCAACGCACCCATCGCATCCTGCGCGTGCCGCAGCACCACGTTCTCCGTGGTCATGGCGGTGCCGAACGCCGTCCGCGTCTGCTCGAGCTGCCTGACGGCAATCGTCGCGACACCCGCGAGCAGGAGGACTGCAATCGCATAGCCGAGAATGATTCGTCTGCTGACGGTCCAGGTCACGGTCTCACCTCAGTGGCAGGGCTGTTAACAGTGCGTTGCGCATCATGTGTAGGCGCGGATCAGCGCATCGGCGTCGAGAACCAGGACGGCGTCACTCGTGACGCCGCGCAACAGTGTATCTGCCTCGCCCTCGCGCGCGGGCAGCGGCCGGATCTGCGAGAGCGGCAACCGGCGCACGTCTTCGATCCCGTCGATCAGGATGCCGAACGCGGCCTGCCCGCCCGACGCGAGCGCGAGTACACGCTTGCGATCGGCGATGCCCTGGTGCGGACGGCCGAGTGCGCTGCCGAGGTCGAGCACGCGCAGCAGGTCGCCCCGCCAGGGCGTGAGCCCGATCACCGGCGGGCGCGCGCCCGGCAGCAGCGCGAGATCCCGCAGCGCAAAGATCTGCAGCAGGCATCCGAGCTCGACCGCGTAACGTTCCCGCCCGAACCGGAACACGGCCACTTCCACGGACTCGGCCGGCTCCTGCCGCAGCTTGCGCCGCGCAAGCTGCGCCGCGCGCATCTCGAGCAGCGCCCGCTCCCGTTCATCCTCCGGTAGCAGCGCCGGTCGTGGATCGCTCATGGCGCGTGACCCCGCGTCATCCGTTCATCCTCTGCCGATGCCCTGGCGACCGCCCCCATGCCGCACCCTCGAGCAGCCGGAGCTGCGCCTCGACGTTGGTTCGCAGCCGGCCCACCGTTTCACCATCGGATGCCGGTACCACCTCGTCGGCCGGTCGCTGGCTCAGCAACGATGCCGCGTTCTGCAGTGCGCGCCGCGCGCCGGTACGCTCACCGGTCCGGTTCAGTGCGAGCGCAAGCGTGAGATGGGCGACGACCAGCGAGCGATCGAGGTACAGCGCGCGCCGCGCCGCTGCCGCCGCATCTCCCGGCTGCCCGGCCTCGACCAGCAGCAGCGCATGCAGGTACAGCAGCTCGGCCGAGTCGCGGTGCCGCTCCAGCGCGGCTGCACTCGCTTTTCCTGCCGCCGCCAGGTCACCCATGTT